>JALZOS010000399.1 GCA_030913755.1 Thermoproteota archaeon
GGTCTGACCTGGAATTATATGATATCAAATATCAAACATGTCGAGAACCGAAAAGTCGATGCATACACAACTGATGAAAAACTAATATTTCACAATTCGAATTTTGAAATATTGTTCAGGAAGACGATTGATGTAATTAAAGTGAATTCTGCGTGTCTTAAGCATGTGACTAGCTGAGCTTTCGAAAAATGTCCGCTTCTAATCATTGATTATTCACACACCCATTAGTGGAATGGTGGTACCACCATTTCAGACTGAAAAATGCTAGACAAAACAAGTGCACGAACACACTACATGAAGGATTCAAGTCGCTAATTTAACGAGTGCAGAACCAAAGCTTACGTACGGAAGAACTCTAGATCCATTCGAAATGTTACTAATACAGGAGGTGATATCAATAATAATTTCACGTTAACTATTGCTAAATCATTATTACATTTACGTTTCAGACAGATCGGAACAAAAGGCGCCGCTGATCAGACTCGAACTGATGACCCACTGGTTAACAGCCAGCTAAGCTCCAAAGCACTACTGGACTAGGGATTTGCTCTACCATGCTGAGCTACAGCGGCGCACTATTACAAAAATTAGGACACAAAATAAATGTTGTGTTAATTTTTAAATTCAATGTTTGATGAATATATTTCATAATTCGAATTATGAAATATCGTTAACTTGACTAACTCGGCTAGAATTTGCCAAAGATGACCATAATAGAATGTGTTACCTCAAATGACCATTAATCTAACTAACAGGTCACGTCTAGCTCGTTCAACTTTGTCCAGACCGTGCTCGTGTCATGACAATTTTCACTATTCCCAACGCTATAAGAAGAAATCCCAAGCCCATCGTTCCGAAAATCGTCTGAAGATTGCCTTTTGTTGTTCCTTGAGAGTCCTGAAAATACAAGGCTATCATGCCGCCTGCGATCAAGCCGCCGTTTATTAGAAGCAAAAGTACAACTAGGTTGGATCGTTCTTTTGGCGAAAGAGCGAAAGCGATTATAGATAGTACTACAGCACTTCCGCCTAATCCGGCGCCCCTGACAGATTCATTTAACTGGAGAAATCCTGAGCTCGATACATTAGGCGTAGGAGTTCTTTTGGATGATAGAACGTCAGCTGCATATATTATCAACAAAGCCAGCGAAATAAAAAGAAGAATGATGGATATCTTGGTTCTCATAACAAATCTGTTTAGGGTATTCTTAATAAATATATTTTATTTGACTCCGTATTATCCTTGGAAATAACCGTTAAGGATATTTTATTAAAAATATCTGTCTAATTTCAATTCAACGGCAGCTCGAATTTATAATCTCTCCACGTATCTAAAACCTTAGCATGCGCTGCTGATGATAGTTCTACATACTAATAATAGGATATAGTCATACTATTGCATGTTGAGCATAAGTACTCAGGACAAAAAGTATGTTTGGCACCCTTACACACAGATGAAAGACTGGACAAATTCCCAGACCCATGTAATCACATCCGGAAAGGGCTTTTACCTTATTGATGAGAACAATAACAAGTACCTTGATGGTATCAGCAATATGTGGTGTAACGTTTGGGGTCATAACAGAAATGAGATCATTCGGGCTATGAAAAGGCAACTGGGGGAACTACCTCATTCATCACTATTCGGTTTGGCTGGAAGCTCTTCCATAAATCTTGCACAGCAACTAATTAAAATAGCAAAGGGTGTAGATAAAGTCTTTTACACCGATAACGGTTCTACGGCAATTGAAGCGGCGTTGAAAATGGCTATACAGTTTTGGCGCAACAAAGGAAGAGGCGAGAAAAGATCGTTCATATCTTTGGAGAATGGATATCATGGGGATACGATTGGGTGCATGTCAATAGGTTATGTAGATGGTTTTTTTTCTCCCTACAAATCTATTTTGATAGAGAACACATTACGGGTTCCCTCGCCAACAATCAGAAACAGTAGGTTTGAAGGAGGAAAGAATGATTTAGCAATAGATGAATGCATAAATGCAGCAGAAAAAGTTATCAAAAAATATGCTTCTGTTACGGCAGCATTTGTGATGGAAAGCGGAGCCCAGATCGCCGGAGGAGTCAGAATCTATCCTCAAGGTTTTCAGAAGCAAATAGGCGAGTTGTGTAAAAAACATGATATCTTGTTCATCTTGGACGAAATTGCGACGGGCTTTGGGAGGCTCGGCAATATGATTGAATATAGTGCTCAGGATTCTTCTCCGGACATTGTTTGTTATGCAAAGGCGCTAACCGCAGGATATTTCCCATTGGCGGTAACACTGACAACTAATAATATATTTAACGCATTCCTTGGAAAGTACAGTGACAGAAAGCAACTTTATCATGGACATACATTCACAGGACATCCCGTCGGTTGCGCTGCAGCTACAGCAAATTTGATTCTCTATGAACGGTATGATCTTATTAGTAAAATAAGAAATAATATGCGGTATCTGGAAAAACTTCTAGAAGATCTGATAGAGATTGATATAGTCGCCGATGTGAGACACAAGGGACTTCTTGCTGCTATAGAATTGAGGAAAAACAATAAAGACATATTGACAGTCTGCAAAAAACCTATAGGTCAGTTCATAGCGGAAGAGTCACTAAAACGAGGGATATACCTAAGATCTTTGGAAAATATTATGTTGGTTATACCTCCCTTGGCCATTGGCAAGAACGATCTTAAACGCATTATTGATGTATATAGGTCTGTCATCCGAAAAATAAAGAAACAACTATCATAGTTCCGCATTCAAAGACAATCTCCGAATCCCCTTATATAGCGTTGCTTTGGACATCCCAAGATTTTCAGCTATTTTTCTTTTCGGCATGCCCTGAGACAATAATTTTATAAGCGAATCTTTGTCAAAGAATTTCTTCGGCCGACCAATCATTTTACCAGATTCTTTTGCCCTTATCATGCCGTCTTTAGTACGTTGGATCAAAATCTCTCTTTCTCTTTCAGCTACCCAAGTAAGTATACCTATCAAAAGTTTTCGAATACTTGGATCGGTTGTTTGCAAAAACACTTCTTTCGCCGAACAAGAGATAAGTGGCGCATATTGCTCGATCGCTTTGATCGCGTCAAGTGTTTCCCAGAATGTTCTTCCCACCCTTGATAATTCATAGACAATGACAGCATCGACTTGCTCACTCCTCACTATTTCGAGCATTTCCCTGAAGGCCGGTCTGTTAATTGCTGCAATCTTACCGCTTATCGACACATCTTCAAAGAATTCTAAGATTTCATAATCATTATCTGCTGCCCACTTCTTGATGGCGATTCTTTGATTTAATATTGTCTGTTCTTCGGTACTAACACGAAGGTATCCAAATGCATATAACATAATAAACAAGAAACCTAGACATTATCAGAATAATTATACAATGGTCAAAAAATTTACACAGTCTAAAAAAGGTATTCTATTTTCTATCCCATATTGGACCGTACTGGCTGGTATATTAATGGTACTAATACTTAGCTAGCCTACAAAAGGGTCGTTTTGCAGACTATTTTTGTGGGCAGTCGATTTGACGATATTCGTACATTGCTCAGTTTTCCGACAATCACAGAACAATGGTCGTTTCCTTTCTGTATTTCCAAGCTACTTTTGTATTCCACAGTAATTAGTCATATTAGGATCCTTCAGAAA
>JALZOS010000424.1 GCA_030913755.1 Thermoproteota archaeon
ATTGATAGAAGAGATCATTCTAACTCTGTCTCCCAGGATAGCGCCACCAGTGATCGGACTCGATGGGTCTACAGCAAGTACTGCAACCTTGTGACCCATCTTTTGGAACTCGCGTGCCAATTTTCCAATAAGAGTACTTTTACCGGCGCCTCCCGCACCAGTAAAGCCAATGGTTCTTCCCCTGCCCGTCTTATTGAATATTTCTTGTATTATTCCCCGGGAATCTGATTCATCATTGTCAATTATTGAAATGGCCCTTGATAGGGATCTCTTATCTCCTTTCAGGATGCCTTCTACAATAGGCAACATTCGTCTTAATTGTTGATTTAGCGTATTAAATACTTCCTGAATGGTCGAACACAATTCTAATTCCGATAGGCGTTACCCTTTTGATATAATTGTCTAAAAAATGGCGCGGAGCCGCCGTCTTTTAGATCGAAATTGATAAAGATTTTAAAACCTATTCTGAATGTACTCGTATATGTCCTTGCGTCAAACGGTACAAAGAAGACGTCTAAGAGTATTAGTTTCAAAGCTAGGGCTTGATGGTCACGATAGAGGTGCTCTTGTAATATGTAGAGCTTTGAGGGATGCAGGTATGGAGGTCATATACTCTGGTTTATTTTGTACTCCAGAACAAGTTACAAAGATTGCAATAGATGAGGATGTGGATGCTGTTGCTATGAGCTTGTTAAATGGTGCACATTTAACGATTTTTCCAAAGGTTGCACGGTTATTGAAAGAACAAAAGGGGGATGACATATTGCTCATCGGTGGAGGAATAATACCTGAAAAGGACAAAAAACTATTGGAAGAACAAGGGGTTAATGGTAACTTCGGTCCCGGCACTCCCCTCAAGGAAATAACAGAATACATTATAAAAAATGTCAAGATGAAGCACACTTAATCGGTCTCCGCTGATTGTCAGAAATATGCTATTTCTGAAATATGTACTCTTTTTTATGCAGGGATTATAAAAATCAAGACATTGTCCTGATCAACTTTCGATCGCTAGAGTATCTGACTTGCGCGAATTCACCTACGGAAGATTCTCTCCGCAACTTTCTATTGACAGTCATCCCCTTTCCACATCATTCCCCTTATTTCAGTACCCACTGTTTCTATCTGGTGGTGCTTTAGCTCCTTCATGAGTCTTTCGAAAGAGTCTTTACCCTCCTTCTTGTAAACACTTAACCACTCATTGGCAAATTCCCCAGACTGAATATCCTCAAGTACTTTCTTCATGTTTTTCTTTACATCCGGATTAATGATTCTGGGTCCTCGCGTTAGACCTCCATATCTTGCTGTTTCACTAACTCGATTATACATTCCGGAGATTCCGTACTTGTGTATCAAGTCTACTATGAGCTTAAGTTCATGCAAGCACTCGTAGTAAGCTACTTCGGGTTGGTATCCAGCTTCCACTAGCGTCTCAAATGCGTTTAGTACAAGCGAATGTGTACCCCCGCACAAATCTACCTGTTCACCAAACCAATCTGTTTCTACTTCTTCTTTGAATGTTGTTTCTATAACCCCTGGCCTAGTGCTGCCTATTGCCTTGGCCATAGCCAAGACAATATCTAATGCTTTTCCAGTATAATTCTGGTATATTGCAACAAGAGACGGTGTTCCAAATCCTACTTGATAAAGTTCTCTCACCCTTTGTCCTGGTCCTTTAGGTGCAACCATTATAACATCTACGTCCTTTGGTGGGTCGATCCACTTCCAATGAATCGCTGCTCCGTGCGAAAAACTCAATGTCTTCCCACGAGACAATTTCGGAGCAATACTATTTGTATAAACCACTGCTTGTTCCATATCAGGGACCAGTATATGGATAATATCTGCTAAATTTGAAGCGTCGGCCACTTCTTTTACCACCTGTCCATCTCTTTTAGCCAAATCCCATGTTCTACCTTCCTTTCGGAGGCCCACAATAACATCCAATCCTGAATCTTTCATATTATTTGCTTGAGCTCTACCCTGAATTCCATACCCTACAACAGCGACAGTCTTACTCTTTAGCAAATCCGAAGTAACATCATTATCAAACCACTTTTTCGCTGGCATAAGTTTTCGTGCAATGATACTCTATATATGCCCTATTAGTGTTAGCAAATCCCAACTGTCTTAATTAGATTAATTCTTTGATACTCCATTGAAAATCAAATGTGCTACAGTTCTGTTCAAGTTACTCCGCAAACAATGAAGTCAAATTTCCATTATGAAAAAACATTTCTTACATTTTACTAGACATCTGTCATTAGATTTGTCAATTATGAAGAATTTTTTATATCCACATCTTCTACAAATGGGACATGAACGTTGTGGAATACTCAATTATCCGCATCCCCAAATAATTCGATTTTTCATGTCATTTTTTACTTACCTCAGATTACTATTTTAAATTTGGAGCAGAATACTATCTTATGTAATGCTGACGCCTGGATTCGTACTGTTTAGTAAATCATCATAGGTCTTCACAAAATCACAATCATCGACCACATTTTCATAAGTAATCAATCCTGGACCCTAATCACCATGGTACTGAGCGAATATCACTTTTGAGGTCCAGTTCTGTTCTTGCTTGATAAATCAATGTTGGAAATGACTGCATATCGCTTAGTTCGGAGCTGTGAGCGATTACACAAGTATGACTAGATTGTAGTTATTGTGAGGGGCCAAATATTAGAATAAAAATTATGATTTTCATATTCAGCGCATCTCTTGACGTAGCAAGATGATTCTAGACACCTTGTCCTTACAGCCGGCTTCCCATGCCGGCCGCTACCTATGAAGCTGACCATCGCGACAACTAACTTGGTAAATTTTCTTACTCTAGACTCGACAATAAATTAATCTTCAATTAGGTTCCCACACGAAAACCGGTCACTATCTAAGCCATAAAACCGTCGTATAAATCTCATTGAGAACAAAGCATACAAAACGCGAGATTTGCCCATGTTGCTGCAATTTTAAGATCATTTCTTATGGGAACGAACCAATTGCAAATACCAAAAGCCATTTAGAAAGAGATTTGGACTGTCACGCAACTATATTTTCACTGCATAAAGTAATTATTAGTCAAGGAATGATCCGTTTTGTCCTTACCGTCAATTTTTTTGGCCTAGCCTTCGTCGCAGTCTAGCTAGAGCAATCAAGGAGTTTTAGCAGGTAATAGACATTGCAATCATATTATTTGGAATACATATCCTGTACAGTACATATCATGTATACAATGTACTTTCCAGCTAACTCTTTGTTGTCCTCCTGGCCAAGCGGAAAATAGTAAAAGTATTATTTCCTGATAATCCCAGAATAGGATATGCTGGGTCCTATAATGATCGTTGGAATCTTGATAGGGCTTCTTGAGCTCGTAGTCTGTGTCTTCATTGCCGTGAGTATAAGATCAAAGTCCATAAAAAGTAGTAGTACTGAAAAACTTGAAGCGGATGCTTGTACTAAGGACTAGGATCGGATCTCTACTCAGTAGCAAAATCCAAGACAGGGATATAAAAATCTGCGAACCACATTTGTTATTTGATTTCGATCATTTGTCGGTGTTGAAAAATGTCCTAATCCTTCCAATAATTGCTACAATGCTTGTTCTTATGATGTTACCAATAACACCTCTGCCAATCTCTAGTGGCGCTTCTCAGATAATTGTTGCAATTGATTTTTCTACTCTACTATCTTCAATAAGCGCGGCTAGTACAGGTGACACAATAAAAGTCCTTCCTACCGAACAAAACAATCAATGAGTCTAACAATTATAGGTTCAACTGCCAAATCGTATTCCATCCTATTTTATATTTGGATAGTCTCTTACTTCTATTTCTGATCGAAGTTCCGATAACCCTTGAGTTTCATAAAGCATCTTTACTCTGCTTATGCCATCCATGTGAGTTATCGTACGATAAATAGAATTTGGAACTAATTTTTTCCATTTCTTGTTGCTTACAATGCATGTACGGATATGAGTACCATTGTAATTGACCTCATCAAGAAAATTTGGATTTTTTATTTGGAGATTTTCATCATCCATGACGAGGCCCTTGACAAAGGCGTTTCCAGTGTACAGTACATTAAACTTTGGAACCATCGACTTTAGATGTTGTAACCATATGGAGTTATTTTCAGAGTTGGGGATTGGTATGATGTAAACCTTGTCCAAAGTGACGTTTGCCTCAACTAGTGCTTCATGTATCATGTATATTCTCTCTCCAGCGGTAAAAGGATTGGAAAAGGTATAGTTAAATTGCGAGCTGCCTACTGCAATGACTAATTCGTGACATTCGGATAGAATCTGCTGCGCCAAATACAAATGCCCTCTGTGGAAAGGCTGGAATCTCCCGATCATGAGGCCCCTTTCAGACT
>JALZOS010000011.1 GCA_030913755.1 Thermoproteota archaeon
ATATCAGCTATTAGTACAACCGTGTTTGCAGCAAAATTTACTGCCACTATGTCAGGAACTAATGAAGTCCCACCAGTTGATACAACAGCAACGGGTGAAACGATTTTTAGATCAGCGGCCAATGACACTACCATAAAATACAAGGTCAATGTAACTGGATTTTCTGATGCCACAGGGGCTCATATTCACATGGAGAAGTCAGGAGCAAATGGTGACGTGGTAGTTGATCTTTTGAAAGATAGTAAGAAGAATCCAACAAAACTTGGAATGGTAATAAGAGGAAACATTACTGATTCGGATCTAACAGGACCTATGCAAGGTAAGACGGTGTCAGATCTCATTTCTGCAATCAATAGTGGCGACACTTACGTAAATGTTCATACTCCAACCAATCCAGATGGAGAGATCAGAGGGCAAATCGAATCAGGTAGTGGGAACGCAGGCACTAACCAAACCGCTACTCTTACTGTAACAGATACTGGCAATTCGACACAAACAGGGTAATCTAGACCCGCGTTCTTTCTTTTTTTCTTTTAATACTCCCTGGGACCAAGAAGTAAGATTCCCGTCGATTAAATATTATTATGGTCTAGAACGGAATAGAAGCGTTGATCAGTTCCTAATTACTTACAGATGTTTTTGGAATGACTTCGATTTATGAAGAGTAAAGTGATACGATCCATCTGATCCGGATGATATCACTTTTTTACTGCTGAGCTCACAAAAAGTTGCAGAAGTCAAAGAAATTGGGGATTAGATAAATTCTCAAAAAGTTTCACTCTCGATTCACCACAAAGTAAGGAGTATCATTCTCATTCCGAAATACTAAGTCCAAAAATTTGCGTCGCAAAACCAATCGATAACAGCACTGCACCAATTTGAGCAATGCGTGTTTCCAACAGTCGATGTTTTGCTTCTTCTACGTTCTCGTAACCATTAGTCCTGGATTCCTTTAAGACGGTCCTTCTAGATCTGAATCCTTCCGTATGCAATCATTATTGAAGCAATCGAATTCAGCACTAAACCGACCATTACGACAGAATTAGTCATACAAAAATCTCCTGTTTTTCTATAATTAAAAGTTGATACACATAAATAGTATGTGTCGCTGCAAAGTGTACGGTCCCACAAGTACTGATAGCGGATAACGATTCTGATCTTCTCAATTTATTCGGCGGATATTTAAGTACGAATGGACTAGTTACAGTTCTAGCAGGAACTGGTAAAACCTGCCTTGACGAAGTGAAGAAATTTAAAGAAAGATTTGATCTTATAATTCTGGACACAGGCCTTTATGATATGAAAGGAGTCGAAGTGGCCAAGAAAATCCTTGAGTTGATTCCTGATCAGAAAATTATCATGACGACTACGTGCAGTGATGAAACTCTGGAAAGAGAAGCAACGTCTATGGGTATCAGTTTAGAGAACGTCCTGTTGAAACCGTTCAGGTTGGTTCAATTATTGTCCTCAGTAAGGCAAGCAATTTCAAGAATCAATAATATTAATCTAAAGGACCACGTATTGGCTTCATATAAATCGTCAACAGACGAGATCCGAGATGCTATTCAATTTTTGAAAAATGGAATAGAAAACAATGAATGTGTTATGATCGTTACTAGAAAAGACAATGGCCTTGATGAAATAGGAGAAGCATTTACTGCGAATGGAATTGATGCTGATAAGCTAATGTCTAACAATTCATTAATGATCGTTGACAACAAGGAATGGTACATCCCTGATGAAAAAGTCGATAAGCACAGAATTATTGATCAGTGGAAGGACTTGGTAAATCAGTCTCTAATTTACGGGAAAAAAGGTTTGAGGGCATTCTGTATGATGGATACTTTTTTTGAACACAGCTTTCTAGAAGAGCTCGTTGACTACGAGCATACATTACCTCTCCGATTTGACAGGCCATTCTTAGCGGTATGTGCATACAAAGAAGGTGATTTGGATAAACTTTCTAAAAGCCAACGTGAAACAATGATTGAATGTCACAATCCTGTTTGGATTCAGAATTAATATAGAATTACTTCAAAGGAACTATTGCATGGCTCATTCCAGTTAATGTTTGCTAGTTTGCAGTCTATCTGCCGTGTTTGACATGGAGGAAACTGCTTACCATACACTACCAATGAGCAAGGAGATATTGTAGCAAGGGTATATTAGACAATAAAAGTGGAATAATAACACACCTTTATACCACTATACCTGTAATTACTTGCAATACAGAAACATGTCCAAACAAAAAATAATGGTCGTTGACGATGAAACTGATATTTGCAACCTATTTAGAGATGCGTTACAAGTAGCAGGCTATAATGTTAAAGCCTTCACTAATCCAGTTGACGCATTGGAAGACTTCAAGCTTCATCATGAAGAATATGGCGTTATTATTTCCGATTTACGTATGCCAGAAATGTCAGGAATTGAACTAATCAAAAGAATCAACCAGATAAATAAGAACGTAAAGGTATTTCTGATGACAGCTTTCGAAATAAAAAATGAAGAATTGCAAGAAGCACGAATGGACGAATTCTTAAACAAACCAATATACATTCAGCGGTTAGTCGATATGGTCAAGAGATACATACCAATATAGTTTCGTATTTTGATCTTGGAATATTTAGTGCTCTTACGCAATCATAGTGACTACTTACGCAAACATGCACAGCAGTCCTGATTGTTTTTCATTTGTAGAGGACTTTAAACCAAATTCTAGTCCCATTAATTTTTCCCTGATGTGTGAATCAATATTTCTCATTACGTTTGGATAATTTTCAATAGATTCTTGTATTTCCTTGTCGCTATACTCTACCTTGACGTATCGCACCTTAGCCTGATCGGGAAAGTAATCATATTCAAAGCTAGCGATTCCCAATTTACTTTCGTGGTTTTTCTTGAATTTGAAGGATATAATTTCATGTAATCTCATGGGATCGGAACGAATACGGACTAGATTCTCACTACCCGTCATACTACACTATCCCATTCTAATTATTTAAGGGCTATATAAGCGGTGGCGGACTAATATCTCATATATATTATAGTGCACCTCCGGTTATAATAATCCCAGAAATATGATGACATATATATTCGGCAAATGGTTTGTCTCAAGCATTATTTTTATTCGCTTCATGATCAGAAGAATACTAAAGGCCAGGGTCAGAATGTCTCTATCCGTAGGAATCAGAAGCCGTTCGCTGTTGAAAGATCTAGCCTGTTAAACCTCTTATCAGCACATTTACTAAAACTAGTATCATGATGTGTGTTAGGCCTCTTAGTCAGGTCAGATCGTATCCTCAATTTCTCAGAAATTCTTTTGTCCACAACTATTGCGAATCAGTTACTAGAATAGTAGTCACAAGGATGGCAACCCATTGTCAGAGTAGCATGAATATGAAAAAAGAACAAAACTTAAAACAACGCTAACTGG
>JALZOS010000012.1 GCA_030913755.1 Thermoproteota archaeon
ATGCAAAGTTCTCCTAAAATGTAATTGATGTCTTTTGTTGTCTTACCCGAAAAGGAATGCCTGAAATCAATAGATAATGACAATGAAGAGGCAGGCGAAAAACAAGAACGGGAACGCAAATCACAGATCAAAAGGGAACAAACTTCGAATATATCTGAGAGCTCAAAATTTTAAAATAAAGTAATAGATTGAAGATTTGATATACATGCTCGAGAATAATTGCGGATTGCGCAGTATCTAGCGTAGTATTCACATTTGCAGCATTTTCCTATTGCGGTGTACCCGTAACATTTACACTATACCATTTAGTCAAGTTGCTAGGACTATTAATGCACGACAATTTAGCGGTTATCTTATTCTGGCCTTCCTGAATGGTGGTGTAGTTAGACATAAGGTTGAAAATCCAATTAGAATAATCGCCTTTGCCACCACTACCTACTGCGTCTGCCTTCTGATATGGCTTTATATTATTTACTATAACTGCCACTTGACAATCGGCTGTCGGGTTGTCAGTTGAACTGCCATTAATTGGAATTGTTTCACCAAGCTTTATCTTTTGTCCATCAGATGGCGACGTTATTTTTACTCCAATTTGAGGCTGCTTTATTTGTGGTTGGGAAGGAGTAAACGGGGAGCTCTGCGCATAAATTAGATTTCCAACAACACTTAAAACCACTAATCCAAAAATCATGGGAAATAGGCTTGTATAATTCATGACAAACAACTCAATTTAGGACTACATCGGCTATATAGATATCTGTTGCCTTATTGAGCAAGGACAAAGTTTTTCTTAAAAATAAATATTATAAATAAGGTTGAACGCGCATGAATGAATAGTCTGGTTTATAGCAATTATCCTGGACTGGATATTTGAAATGGCGTGATCGCTCTCTATTGTGTTCGTCGAGTGTGAGTATTTAGTGGTTTGCTACCCAACTTTCCGAATTCCGAAGACGAATTAAATCGGCTTAGAAATTTATATAATCAATAATAGGTATTGTATATATTCTATAATATGAGTACCGAAAAAAGGAATCCATCAAAACGGGATCAAGCACTTAACGACGCCACTGGTGGACAGTTTGGAGAAGAACCATCATCTCTCCCTCAACCTGATACGATAGACCATGAAAATGAAAATGGAGCTCGCAAAAAAGCCGCACGAAAACTATCAAGAAATATCGACTAGTTCTCATCAACTATTGGGCTGTATCGCGGAAGCAAAGCATTCTAATAGGATTATATCCGCAAGCATCTCCTATTATTGTTACTACTATAATAATTACACATACGAATAGTGGTCAAAAAGTTGACATACCTACATTGATGTAGACTACAGTGAGAATTATTCATCCTGGTATGTACAAGGAAAAGGGAACGAAGAAAAACCAGAACATTTTGCCCAAGTTTAATGTCTGTGAAAACGCTATTGTTACACGACATTTGATCTTAAACTCTCAATATACCCAAAATTTCTTCTAACTACCATGTAACGAATCATTACTTCCATTGTTATAGAAATTGCAGGCCAAATTTTCGGAAATACAATTGCAAAACCTATATCTTGCTGACTATCCCGAATTTCAAAACGGCTCTGTATGAACAACTACTCTTGCAGCCCCAGTTTCTTTCATAATACTATCTTGAACAGCTGTTGAGATTTTGTGAGCCTCCTCAACCGAAGTAACAGTCTTTTCTGTCGCGGCTTTAATGATTATGGTAAGCGTAACGTGTTGTACCCCATTAACATCAACAATTCCGATATCTCGACAATCCATTACACCTTCTGTTTTAAGACATAATTTGCGAATGTTTTGTGTGGTGTATGGACTTGCAACCTTTTCAACCCCCATCACCTCTGCGTCATCTGTACTCTCAGTTTCTATGTGAGTTGTTATGTCTTTCACTTGTGGAATTGCAGTTTTAATTCTTTCTTCGAATAATTCCACAATATTGTGTGCGGCTTTCAAGTCTAGACGTCTATCAACTTGAACATCGAGATAAAGATGAAGAGGCTGCCATATTTCGTCCATATCCGAATCATGATTTCTCGAATCGGGAAAGACTTCGTGATCATCTTTGGTTTCTGATTCCTGATCTGTTCTCAAAAAGGGGGAGGAAGTCGACGATACGATTCTCGAGAGATAAATAGAGTGAACGTTCCTTATTCCATCTGTTTCTGCTGCAATTAGCCTAATTCTATCCGTAAGCGTCTCTGTGGATGATTCTATTGCATCGACGTGTACTAACACATCACAATTTGGCATGACTTCCCTTATCTTATTTTCAACAGTGGTAGCAATTCTATGAGCTTTATCATGAGTAGATGTACGTGGAACCTCTATGTGCAGATCAACGGACATCGCGGTTCCCATGTTCCTAATGCGAATATCATGTGCTTTGGTAACCCCATCTAATCCTGATATCGATTCTAACAGAAGATGATACATTCCTTTGGGTGCTTTATCCAGTAAAACATCTAGAGTTCTCCTTCCAAGCCCTAAAGTTGTATAAATGATCATCCCTGCTATTACCAGGGCGGCGAAAGCATCAGCATTTGGGATATGAAATATTGATACTGAGATTAATCCGATGATAACTATCGACGATGAAAGCATGTCTGCCCTAAAGTGAAGTGCATCTGCTTCCAATGCTTGGCTACCGTACTTCCTTGCAGTCCTGTAGAGTGCCTTTGAACGCCATAGGTCGACAACAACAGAAAGGATCATGACAACAAATGAAAATATTGTAATTTCTGGATGAATATTCTTGAAGAATATCCTATCTATACCTTCATAAAAGATCCATCCGGCAACTGCGAAAAGGAGTATTATCGCTACAAAACTTGAAAGACTTTCAACCTTTGCATACCCAAACGTATATCTCACGTCTGGGGGCCTTATTACAATTTGTATAGCATAAAGTGTCATTAGTGCTGCTATGACGTCAAGTCCAGAGTGCATTCCTTCAGATAATATCCCAAGACTGTTAGTAGAATATCCAATCAGAAGCTTAATCGCGGTTAGACCTACGGAAGCTATTACAGAGGTTATTGCAACTGTGCGCTTATCCTTATATGCATTAATACTCTGTAAATTATTTAAAAATTCTCTCTTATTATCTTGATCATGGATGTACTTCCTAGGAACCTCTTTATTATGATCTTTTACCACGATTAAATAGGGAATATACTGACTATGTTATATAGATTAGTCATTCGAGTTAGTTTGGTTACTTACCAGCGGTTCATTGAATAGTGATAAAAGCTATGCAACTCAATTCATCAAACGTTATTGCTCAATTAGAGTTGGACTATGCCAGCATTACTATTTTATAGACTCTATACGCGCTAATTTAGCTACGAGAGCGATAGAATTAGTCATTAAAATGTAATAGTGGATAACATATTATTTTGTTCCCTTTATTTCGACGCTAGCCTTTAATGCCTCAAGAAGATCTTTGCTAACAGCTTTCTCCTTGGGAGCTGTCGAGACGAATGTCTTGCCTTTAATTTTTGCATCAATGAGTTTTTCGAGTTCTTTCACGTAGTTATCAGAATAATCACCTATGTCAAATTCTTTCTTACTATATTTTTGTACTAGAAGCTGACCCAAAGATATCTCTTGAGGGTCAAGCTTCGATTGTTTTGATTGGGCAATTTCTGGAATTTCATCAACAGGTCTGATTTCGTCTAGGTATCTTAGTATGTGCATAACTATGCCTCTTTGGTACGGTCGTAATGCAACCAAATTTTCCCTATCTTTTAGTACTACTTTACCAATAGCTATTTTCTTACCGTCCTTTAGAATTTTTACTAGCAGAGAATAGGCTTTATCGTTCGCACTTTTGGGATCGGGGGCAACATAATAACTCTTGTCGACAAAAATTGGATCTAGTTCCTTATTGTCAACGAATTCTTTAATGTCGATGCTCTTCGTTGTCTTTATTTTTATTTTATCTAAATCTTCCTTTTCGATTATAACATAATTATCCTTTTCTACCTCATATCCTTTCTTTATTTCGGAATAAGGGACTTCTCTATCTTCAACTGGACACCATTTTTTGTATTTAATTCTGTGTCCGTTTGCACAAAGTTGATTAAATGAATATTCGTTTTCTTCAGTAGCAGGATAAAGACTAACAGGGATATTAACTAGTCCAAACGATATATTGCCTTTCCACATTGACCTCGCCATGAAAAGTTCTCTAATTACTAATGTATTTCATCTCATATAATCAATAGAGTAAAGTGTTATGTTACAAGGTTCTCGCCATATTTGTTGCCGGTTTGGATGGAATTGTAGGGTTGTAAACATCGACCTATAATCCAGATATTATTTGAGACAGATTTAGAAAAAGCGTTGGAAGAAACAGAAGTGAGTTAGAGCTGATTCAGATCCTGAGACGACAGGTCAAGTACAAAAGTTACGTGAAGCTCCAGACGCCATAGATTAGGAAGAAGAAGCAGCAGAAGATGAATATTATTGCTTAAAAAATAACTTTCCTAAATAATTATCAAGAGATAAGTGATTTGCAGCATTTGCAACCTAGAGATACCGCAGGACAACAGAAAGGAATATCTTATCACTTACCGAAAAGATTATGATTTTCGCATAAGGTTAATGACCTTCTTTAAGATTACAATTAAGTTATATTGAGATAGGCATTATCTTTGTAATGTTGGTATCGCCAGATAATGTGATCTCACAGCTTTCCGGTGAGAAATACATCAATGTGGAAACATATAGGAAAAGTGGTCGTACCGTCAGTACTACTGTTTGGTTTATAGATTTCAGAGGCAGGATTTATTTTAGGAGTGATCCCAATTCAGGGAAGGTCGGGCGCATAAAAAATAATCCCAATGTAAGAATTGCAGCCTCTGATATTCGCGGTAAGATAAAGGGCAAGTGGATCGCGGGGAGAGCAAATATTGAAAATGATCTGGAATATGAAACAATTAATTCGATATTAAACAAAAAATATAGTTTTATGGGAGTTCTTATTAGGATAATGTACAAGCTTCGTAACATTAAGCCAATGATTGTGTCTGTTCAATTGCTTGATCCTATGCATCAAATGGATCAATAGTGACCAGTTATGACCAAATGATTTTTGGACTATAGTTCAGAATGATAAATGATACGCGAACCTATCAAGTATTAAATGTTCGTCAAAAAATGCCATTCCAAACCAAAGGCCTTCGTTTTATAACAGATTATTATTTGACAATTGGCATTTCACAGATATATGGATTTTTAATAATCCTATTAAACGAATGCTTGGCTGGCCTTCGGGCGGTGCGATTTGAACCCATTGGTTTCACAGGGACTCATACGTCCTTTGCTAATATCCTTTATGGAGTGTAATAGTAGTATCTCCTTGTTAATTGAAGACGATAGCTAGCCGGTTGTCAAATTTTCCAGGATTCTCAGGCCAGTAGTCTGATGTCCATGAATTCTGTATGTGATTGTCATAATTATAGTATCATGCAGTACAGTTTTCGCAAAAGGTATTTAAGGAGAGCCAGGTCTGGTGAATTTTTCTATAATCCATTTGTGCTGCGGATACATTTTTGCAAGTATTTCTCTGTCCCCTAGCTTCCAATCATGACAATTAAATCCTGGGGATACGGTGCAACCAACCAAAGCATAAGAAGTGGAGTCGTTAACAGATGCCGCAAACCAAGACCCTGACTTTACAATTGCCTGAAATGTTTCTCCATTATCAATATTTGTTCCTAATATGACTTCTTTTAATCTTCCATCTGCTTCTATTATGTGTAGACTCATACTAGTTCCTGTATAGAAATGCCATATCTCGTCTGATTTCATTTCGTGAAAAGATGAAAACTGTTCCCCTACTAGTAAATAATAGATAGCAGTACACACATGCCTGGGTCCATCGTATTCGGGTAAGTTTAAAATTGTATCAGACCTGTATGTTTCTACAAAATAACCACCTTCTGGATGTTTCTCAAGACTGAGTTTACTGATCCAATACGCTACAACTTTATTCAATAGAGAATAAATACAATGAACTAATCTATTTAAAGAATGAACTCAAGAAAAGCACATGATCACTAAGACCTTATCTTGACGCTGAGGAAAGAATTAGCAGTACTTGTAGCAGTGGACATTGGAAATGCGGAAGGTAATGTCAATGCTGTTGGATATCGGAAATTATTTGAAGGCAAAAAATTGAAATCCCTGCAAATGGTAAGCCTACAATCCCTTCAAAGCCCGAGCTAGCACCAGCAACGTACTTACTTTCGACCAAGAAACAACCCGATAAGATATATAGAATTGTTGCCTCATGACTATCCACAAGAGAAAAATCAAAATCTCATATTGAACCCATAGAAATGGGATTTATTGAACTGATATCCGAGAGAGAGTATATTTGGTTCTATATTTCTAAGCTGCCTTAAATATTACAGCGAATAACTTCTATACTGTTGCGCTATACTGTAATACCAACCTACATTCAACTGTTCGATAATATGCGTGAGGCTACAATCTTTGTTACCATATTTATAATAACAATATCTATGTTCTTCATGAGTCCCATAAAGGGACTCATTGTTAAGTGAATTTTTCTGTGTCTCAGACAAGAAACTTCCTCCTAACGAAGCTTTTTCCGCCTGTGTGTATTCAAATATGTTTCATAAGCAGTAATGCGAACAGGCTGATAGACATTATAACGCTAAAATCAGCTGTATAGGATACAAATACCGAGTACACAATAGCAAGTTGTAAGCGGCTGGAGTGGGATATGAAGCCTCTGGTTTCACTTGGGAGTAATATGTGGCATGTTAATATCTTTTGAGAAAACTAATCTTAGAACAATTATGCAATGCTTAAAAATAAAGTACAAAACCAGATAATGAAGAATAGCTAACCTCATTTTCAGATCGGTTTTTACTTTTATATTCATGACCATGTAATAGGCTTAAAGGGTAAAGAGAAAATGACATTTCCATTTGAGGCGTCAGGAGAGAGGAGGAATACTGTCTCGGCTAACATCAACTATAAGAAAAGTTGCCGATTACGGAAACAGCTCCCTTTTCTATCCTATAATCATAGCATATCCAATATGAGGAGAATTTGTGAGTCACTTCTCTAGGCATAGCAAAACTGTTCAGTTTTTAACACTAAATCTATAGATAGAAATCAAATCAAATAGTAGCTAGAGATAGGAAGTTTGCCAACACTTGCACACATCATGGATACTTTGTCCGACGAAAAATCATTAGCATTATTTAATACAATTGCACTAACTGGTGGAAATTGCACTTTATTGATCAGTAGATTGAGTCTCACACGTAAGCAGTATTACTCTAAAATATCTAGAATGATAAAGAATGGATTAGTTAAAAGGTCTAATGGGAGATTATCGCTTACTGCATTTGGTAAAATAATATATCAGGCTCATCTTACCATGGATCGAGCGATTAAGTTTTATTGGAAGCTCAAGGCGGTGGATTCCCTTGAAATTACAGACATACCCGCGGAACATTATGATGAGCTAGTACAACAAATCATTGGTTATGGGGACATGGCTAAGTTCATTACCAAAAGCATTACACAGGAAGAATATGCAGCTGCAGTCATATAATACTGATACCAATAATTCGACTGATGAAAACAGATACGGGCTAGTCGAGACTAGACGGAATTTCGTTTGTTTTGTCTAACAGCAGATTAGATTTTGAACAAACGTTCTGGATTGTATTATTGGGAGCTGGCAATTTGGCTCTACCCAATTCGCAAAACTGTTACTCTCTTAGAGA
>JALZOS010000067.1 GCA_030913755.1 Thermoproteota archaeon
GTTGATGGTCAATAACAATAAAGAGTCTGAGATAGGTGAAGAGTTGGGGTACAGTAAGGAAGTAGTCAATGATATTACAAAGTATGTTACAGATAAGGGATATATCGAATATCCCATCGGGAATTCAGTTGAAATTACAGTATGGGGAACAGACTATTTAGAGGACCTGATACCCAATAGTAACGAAGTTAAACAGGTCCGGTCCAACCGATTCAAAATGCTTAAAGAGCTATACAAGCACGGCACACAAGGTTGGGGTTTAGATATGTGGGAATTGGGACAGAATCTTGGTATTCCTGACGAGTCTAGTATATGGGACATTGTATATTATTTGAATTATAAAGGGTATGTCTCACTCTATTATAGACTAATAAAAATTACCACTGAAGGTATTGACTATATCGAAGGTATGTAAGTTGATTTTGGCGTTACCCTAAACGCCACCTTGATCTAGAGATTAAATATCCAATAGTGCAAACCTTCAGCGATTGTCATCACGTGAGAATTGGAAAGTAGGACAAGGGATCACTGTCCACACTGCTGAAGAGATTATAAAATTCACCATAATTGACAGATTAGAGGGTGGTGGTTTTGGAGAGGTGTGGTTAGTAAAAAACAAAGACATGACTCTGATAGTAAAAAATCCAAGGATCGAAAAGAATGTGAAATTGGAAGAGACATACATTCCACGTGAAGCCAATTTTTAAGGGTTTAAGAAGGATTTGAATCCAATGTATGTTTGTTATCAGCTCTGTCCTTCTTGTGACGAACCTATTATGGGTTTTAAAGCTGGAGCATACACTTCTGTATTAGATGCCACGGGATTAACCCTAATGATGAAGCAAAAATAACCAGGATTGTTGTAAAATTTATGTCTATTTCATGAATCATATTAACTATAGTTCATTTTCTTCAAGATACAGCTTGTTTGTTATCAATTTTTACCAACAACCTTATGTGGAGACTTTATTCAAACAGTAATAAAGTTCAAGTCACATTTAATGCGAGATTAGATTTGTAATTCCTAAGCCTTGTGAAATGAAATAATTTTGTACTAAAAATTATAGCTACATATTCATTCCTGATGGTGCCATAGGTTCCTTACCCAATTCAGCTTTATTTTCGTCAAAACTATGAGTTTTCGTATCTTGTGACATAACCATTTTCTCTTCACCGCTGTTTTGATTATTCATATCCATTTCAGTGTCATGAAGTGTGACTAGTCCAAGACTACTTAAAACGCCTAAAATTATGAGGACAATTCCAACTGCCCTTGCAATCCATATTCCTTTTGACCAGATCTTTTCTCCAAAAATTATTACTGCGAACAACCCCATCCATACCAGATTCATCCATCCCAGTGCTATCATGATTAGAAAATAAGGCCAGCAACATCCAAGACAATAAAGTCCGTGGTATGCTCCCATCTTAATCGCACCAGCTTTTCCATTATTCCATCTTCTCATAAAGAAGCTCAACGGAGATTCACAGTACCCTATGCATTTGTTCTTTAGGGGAGTAAACTGGTATATGCCCGAGATAATCACAATGGTACCAAATATTATCCCGATATGATTATTTTCAAGTAGCTTAACAATACTATTCATCGGAACAGACCAACCCAATAGTAGACCTACCCCTGTTAGTGCCCAAATTACAAGATACATTCCTACAAAGAGTATCATCTTAAAAGTATGGGACAATTTACCCTCCGTGATTAGTGTTGATGACTGTGACGGTTTATTCGTAATGAGCCTATTGTAAAGAAGAACCATTGGTACTATAGCTGGAAACATCATTGCAGCCATTCCTGCTGTCCAACTTGCGGTGAATAATAAAATTAATACTGGATTGTAAGTCATCATAACGTTCATCATATCTGGCTGGATTGCTGATAATAGCCAAGACAATCCTGCGGTTGAGAGAAGTGAAACAACAATGATTTTTTGCAGTTTATTCAAATGCCATCAGCTAACGATACGTATGTATTACCGAATATGCTACGGAAGGGGATTACCATAGCGTTCAAAGGAAACTAGATTATCAAGCGGCATACGGTTCTTTCTCTTACCTGTCAACTTATTTGCTGGATAACCAAAGCCCACAATGACGGTAGGACTCAGTTCCTTTGGTACTCCAAAGTCAGTTCGTAGTCTTTCTTCTATTATTCCTGTAAACAGGCCCGAACCTACCCCATAGTTCCATCCAGCCAACTGCATACTTTGTAATACTCTTCCTGCATCAATCAAATGAAAATTGTATTTCGGGTTTGTCAGAACTATTAC
>JALZOS010000085.1 GCA_030913755.1 Thermoproteota archaeon
AATGATGTCTTTCTTGTCAAGACATAGACTGTGATAAGAGTCGATGAATGAATACGCTACCTTTATCCCCCTTTCTATGCATCCACAGGTTTTGGCTTCAACGTAAGAAGATGACTCCGCATAAGCAATATTCATGGGTCAGCCGACACCTCAATATCTGGAAAACTCCAGTTCAATGCCCTTATCTAGACTATGATTAAATCTATAGATTTCATCTTCACCTAGTGGCATGCAGTCGATTTTTCCTTCGTTGCATATAGGACATTTTAAGAACGTAATATCGCTCTTAAGATATGATGCACACCAGAAACAAGAGATGCATATCAAGAAATACTTGTGTTCGGCAAACTTTGCAAATCTCTCTGTCCTCATGTCTTTACCTGTTTTTCCAAACGGCAATTCTTTGCTTTGATATTCAATAGAGATTTCTTCCTTAGTTTGACGTTCGAAAGAATTTGAAATGACGCTGCTTAAATCTGAGATCAATTGATGTCTAGTTGGAGCTCTTTTCCCTGGTCTATGAAGAGTACTCGCGCTGTATGAACAACTCCAAGATTTTGCATCTGTATTTTGTAGTTGACAATCTTCAGAGTTTTCTTCCATAGCAATATTCATTCCTCTATAGGCAGATCTTCCTAATTAAAGGGCAGGAATTACTAATCGACATTTGAGAAAAATGTTATATATTATTCACATGCAATTAAATACATGAATCTAATTCACAACCAGGGCTTAGGCCATTCGGTGGTTCTGTGAGTAGAGCGAAACGTCCGACAGAATCCCTGACCCTAAGGATAGACAAGGAACTTTTAGATGAATTGCGGAAGGAGTCCGATGAGAAGGATCTTTCCTTGAATACATTGGCAAACCAAATTATCAAACTTTATATTAAATGGTATTCCCCCGCACAAAGAGCTGGAATCATGTTCATTCCAAAATGCTTTCTAGCTTCGATAATGGAATCTCTTGCTGATTATGAGATAAGTAAAATTTCGGATGAATTTAAGAAAGGTGGCTATCAAGAAACTCTACTCCTAATGAGCAAAGAGTATTCATTGCCGGTGATTCTAGAACTCTTTGATACATGGCTGCATGTATCAAACATGCAGTACTCTCGGGAACTAATTGAAGGGACTTTGACATACATAATAAATCATGGGCTAGGCAAGAAATGGTCCCTCCTGTTGGAAAAGTCTTTTGGATATCTGGTTGATGACTTGGGGATAAAAGACGCTAAATTTTATGTAACAAATGGCACCGTCACCATTAAGCTTAGTCTTTGATTTGGATGAACCATTGTTAGATTTAAGCAGTTTGCCATATTATTTCTTGACCGCAAATAGCAAATTAGTCGATATATCAAAGATCATTACTATACGAGGTATGCGGCGGCATCCCAACCAATGTCTTCACAAAGTCTAGGAAACATGATAACTAATTGTTGCATTGGCAGTTCAAAATAAAAAGCTCATTTTAACGAGAGCGAAAGACGGAGCAAGTTACCTCATTTTAGGGAAGTATGGGGAAACCACAAGCTCCGTTCAGTTCTTGTTCTTGTTCTTGTTCTATCCAATTCCTATTGGGGGCCTTTTCTCTTCACTGTGCTCCAACAGTTTATGATAACTGTATATGTACCAGCTGTCAAATACCTTACCACAAGTCTCACACTCCCATTTGTCTGACTGGCCTGCAGTCGTCCTAAATTGATCTGCGACAATGTACATTAGGAGCTTTTATTGTAGCGATCGTACCAGATAAAGTTTTCAGCTAATGCCCACATTCCAACCGTCACTGTCAAGACGACTGTCCTCATGTTAGGCTACGTCATGATTTTATTCGATACTATATACAGAATCAATTGCTTGCCTTGTTTCGCTAAATATCATAATGTTTTTCATTAGCGTTAATCCTGTTATCAATTTCCCTAATTATCCAATCTTGATGAATGCTATCTCTTCGCGGTATGAACACCTCTGCACTTTTAATTCCATCGTCCCCTTGTCGCTGTACAGTGGAAGAACCCAGAGAGAAAATAAATGACAGGTCGGCAGAATCAATAACTGAAAACGTTTGTTAGATCTTGGCAGTTGACAAGAAAGAAGTAATAGTGGTATTTCAGGAAGTGCCAAGCGGTAACTACTGGTATGGAGAAGGTAAACGTTTGTAAATTGGTTTGAGAGATATATTCTGACGTTATTCTTGGCGTACAAAGAAGGTGTAGTTTTCGCGATCTATGCTACGAGTGGTCTTCCACACAAGGCACATCTTATATGAGA
>JALZOS010000118.1 GCA_030913755.1 Thermoproteota archaeon
TCAAAATAAAGTGCTTGGCAGTAAAAATCAATTTTCCTCACGAACCAGATGAGGAGCAAACGCCTTGAAAATTGCATAAATATGATCATGTAACGATATTCCAAGATCTTCCATCGCCGATTTAGTGATTCTTGAAACTACCTCAAGTCCATCTACCCTGAGACGTATATCAACCAAATTTGACACCTGGATAATGTCTACCACTTGAACGTATAATATGTTACGTGCGCTAGTCTTTATTTTCTCCTTCGAGAGTATGATTTCTTCGCGCCTCACTATGACACCAATTCTAGTTCCGATTGGGAATTCGCCAAGTGTATTGAATATATGTGGGCCTGCCTTAAATGAAGTTAGACCATTTTCGCTCTTTACAACCTGTCCAGCTATGTAATTAGCACCAGATGTTACTAGGGATAGAAATGATGGTGTTGACTGAGAAGTATTTAGTATATGTTCAAGGTCTCCGGTTCCTTCAAGTTTTCCGTTATTCAAAATTGCTACCGAATCCGCAAGTGCAAGAACATCTTCTTCAAAATGTGTAACATAGATGGTGGGAACTCGTTGTTTTTTTAATATACCCCTTAATTCTATTCGCAATTTGTCTCTTGTTGGTGGGTCGAGATGCGAGAGTGGCTCGTCTAACAGGATTATCCTTGGCGTGGTAACAAGCATTTGCGCTAGTGAAACTTTCTGCAGTTCTCCACCACTTAGTCCACCAATCTTCCTGTTAAGCAAATCATTTAAACCAAGATCTTCAATTATTCCTGTGACCATTCTTATCCTTTCTTCATTTTGTACTTCCTTTCTTGTGAGGCCAAATAGGATATTTTGAAGGACACTAAGATGAGGAAACAATGTTGAATCTTGAAATACATATCCTACTTTCCTAGATTCAGTTGGTGTTTTTGTAATGTCGAGTCCATCAAGTACTATTTTACCATTATCAGGACTCAGAATTCCTGCGATCAATTTAATTAAGGTAGTTTTTCCACTTCCAGTAGGTCCCAGTACGACCATAATGCTATTGTCTATACTAAGGTTCAGCGGTCCTACTGTAAAGGATCGAAAACTCTTAGTTACGTCGATAATTTCCAAAGTCATCATTACATTATGATCTCCATGTACTTCCTTACCACCCAAGTCTATTTCCATGACCACGTCTCAAGAAGAGAAAAATTGCCAGTGCTATGATGGAAAGTATGATGACCCACGCTATTCCAGCCACAGAATTCCTGATCCCACCTATTGCATTATCTTCAAAGATCTGAATAGATATTGTATGGGGATTATATGCCATCATGAGAGTGGCACCTAATTCACCTATCGATCTAATCCAGGCCATTAGCAATCCAACAAGTATACCTGTCTTCGCCAAAGGTAAAGATACTCGAAAGAATACTTCGGATTTCTTTTTTCCCAAAACTCTTGCCATTGTTTCATATTTTTCTGGAACTGCCTCAAATGCAGCCTGGCTCGGAAGAATTATGAAAGGTGAGGCAACATATGTCTGTGCTATTATAATTCCTAGAACTGACTGGGTGAAATCAATTGGAATGAGTCGCCCAAGAAATGAATATGGTCCAAACACTCCTAATAACATGGTACCACTAGCCAACGGTGGAAGTACCAGTGGAAGTAAAACTACTAATCTTAGTAGAAATTTAAATCTGAAGTGAAATCTAGCCAATGCATAAGCAAATGGAATTCCAAAAATGGACAAGATTAGAGTTGAAACAGTTGCCGTTCCTAGGCTTAAAAGGAAGGCATTGATGGTTTCAGGTCTTGCAAACGATTCGGCCAGATTAATAGATCCACCAATGTAAGCCAAGCCAAATAATGGATAGGAAATGTACAGGACAAGCAGTGCCAACAAAACAGATATTGTAAGACCAAATCCTGAAACATTAGTACTTTGTAGGAACAATCTATCAGATACGACCTTCTCTAATAATCATACCTTCATCGTTATTATTGTATCATAGATCTTATTGCAAGAGGCAGGGATTTGAAATCTCCTTGCACTACTGCTTTTATTGGATTCAATCCTACCTGACTAAGTACGATTTTTCCATGTGGTGAAATTAGAAAATTTGCAAGTGATATAGCGCCATCTATATTTCGGACAGTGGTCGGAATCGTGTAAGAGAAGTATATTGTATTACCAGTGATAGTTTGATTTGAATGAAGAATGTAAGATGCTTGATTATAGAAATTTGAATATTTCGGATCACCCAGACTTATCTGAGGCACCAAAGTAATGTAAGGAAGGCCTCTGGCAATTGCTTCATGCTTATAGGCAGCAATACCGTCTATCTGTCCAGACTCTAATATAGACCTAAGAACTTCTTCAGGAAAAATCTGTTCTGGATTTCTATCTGTGCCAAGGATCTTATTTTTTATTGTTGAATCATTGTAGTAAATATTTGCAAGTTTTGCTGCAATAATGGTATAGTATCCTTTAGGATCGAGTTCGGGATCGGTCCTTCTAAATTTGAATCCTTTTTCTTCAAGAACCTTGTACCATGGTATTTCCCCCGTAACAGCCTTTTCTAGATCGGGTGCAAAAGGACTCTTTGGGTTGTAAGCAATCACGAGTTCCGCAGATGCAAACTTGACAAGCCATTGTGCAAGAGGAGGATTGTGATTAATTATTTTCTCTATTGGCAGCGTATCAGCACTGATGAAGATGTCCGGT
>JALZOS010000091.1 GCA_030913755.1 Thermoproteota archaeon
GTTGATGCTAGCCTTTCATATCTTGTTTGGATACGTCTGAAGCTCTTCATCCAACCGAAGAACCTTTCTACACTACTCCTGACTTTCTTGTATTCTTGATAGAGGAAGATATGTGGTATACCTGGTCCAGGTTTGTTGGTATTTTTCTTTCTTTTATCTGGGTCTTAATGTGTCTGTTAGAAAGATATGTTAGCGCTGGGAATGTATCATACTTGATGTCTGCGCATATACACTTCTTATTTCTTGGTCTTCCTACATTCTTTCTGATTTGTATGTCCTTAAGAAGTGGAATAAGCTTCCTACTTTCATGCTCGTTTCCTGGTCCTACATCTGTTACTATTGGTAATGAGCCAGGTGTTACTGCTATGTGCATCTCGCTTCTCTTAATCATTTTGTGACCGTCAAAACCTATTTGTTGCCTAGTTTCTTTGCAGCTATAGTGCTGCTATCAACAGATAGGTTGTCTATGTTTATCAATACACGAATATATCCTTGTGACACTAAAGAATTCATACTGCTTTTTCAAACCCCTTTGACATTCCATTTCTTGTGCCGCTCTCATGATGTCTTGTAAGAGCCGTACTTCGCTCGCATATCCATCCACCTACATCTACTTAGAAGCACGTACAAGATGCCATTGATAGTCTTCCTATCATCAGCTCTAGGTCTACCGGTATGAGCAGGAAGAGGAATGGAGGGTACTAGTAGCTTCCATTGATCATCTTCGAATCTCACCAGCGTGAATCAAACATAATCTAAGCCATAGGTAAGCCGGTAAGAGAATCTAGATAAAGCAGGCTGCCTCAATATCATATCCGATCACACGGTTTAATAGAATTATAGGAGTATTGACCTTAAAAAGGTCTAGCAATAACCAAGATATGTACGATTGTCAATTAATCGTAACGAAGCTTTCCTAATAGGTCCCCCTTATGTTTGCGATAACATATACATACGTAGGTTGCTCAACTTCTCGTTATACTTGAAACTGTTTATCGTTATTGTTGGAATATTGATCATTGTATTGGGCATAATTTTTACTGCACAATCTAAATCCGTGTTGGGTCCTTCAAATTCGTTTATGTATAGCAATCCATCTTGGACGATTAATGGTTCTGTCCTAATAATTGTAGGTGTTATAATATTAGTCTTAAGCGTTGTTTCAAGAATTGGTATTCTTGACAGATTGAAACATTCCAAATGAGATAACAGAAATTAAGATGCCTTAACTTAAATAATTCTAAATAAAAACAAAAACAGTTGACAATATACTTGCTTTCCTACCCTAGCTCTCGCTCTCCTTAAAGTGAGCTTATGACTAAGTCGTAGAATCATGTTTTGATATCGCAATTCCATACATACATCTTTCCACAGAGTTTGCTACATTAACATCTAATAGCGGCTGGCCTGATACCTTGCCGTTCACTATTCTCTGTACAGTCCCTTTATCTTTCTCCAAGACCAAGATATCATTTGGTCCCAAAAAAGCCATAGTAGTAGGTGTATCAAGTCCTGCTGTCACTTGCTCTACCTTTAAATGAGGATCAAGAAGCCTAGGTTTACCTTCTTCAACAAATTCACGTTGTCTGAACTCTTCTTGAGCATATACTGGCAAAAACGCCGATAGGGTCATGCTCAAAACTAAAGATATTACCATAGAATGGAAAAAGAAAGTAAGTCCAGATAGAAGTCTCATTTTGATAGATACCTTTAGATCCTAGATTTACGTCTTAATGACAATTATGTGTGATATGTTTGTCAATTATCTGACGGAGTTAATCTGTCTATTTTAGTAATTTTTCAGTTTACTGTACGATAGCTAAATAATCGATGCAATAAGGCATTTTAGGAACTTGTTAACTGTATATATTTAAAAAGCAATTGATATATGAGACGTTGCCTATATTATAGAAATTATGGTTAGTTTAATAGATGACGATCGTTCCCCGATGTCTTGTACGAGGTGCTTCTAACTCATGACAGTGTGTGAAAGATGCAGCAAACACGAAGAATATCATACATGTTCAACGTGTAACCAACACTTATGTATTGACTGTTTTAATACAGTTCATTTTGGTATCAATGCTCCACGGGCTGGTAAGTCAATAATATACAATAAATGCATTTTTTGTGGGGAAATATATGGAACCAATGCTAAAGTTGACGTTTGTGATAAATGTACGATTATACTTAGTTGGGTATCAGGAATGAACTATCTCGCTGCTGTAAACAGGGTATCAGAGTTAATAAAGAAAAATACACTTGATTCAAAGCTGAGAAATGAAAACTATTGTAAGACAAAATTTGGGATGCATGCCACGCAAGTAATCATGGACGCAGTAGATAGTTCGAGAAGGCAGTGATAATATACCATACACATCAATATTCATCAGCATTCAGACTAGTCTTCTTTTCTCCAGTACAACGATGTATCCGCATTCTCCAACAAGTTTGAAATATTCAATGAACTGTTGGGTCATGTAGGATGTCGTCATTAGAAGTCCTGATGAATTCATTAAATACATTTTCTGCCAATAATTGGCAACAATAGAACCAAAGCTTGCCTAACAATCGAATGAATTCTTAAGTACGGCAAAGATTACGCGGACAATTAACTAATGACAATGAAAAGTTCAAAAGTTTGAATACTAACAAACGATATGATAGGAAATAATTGATATCTAATGAGAAGGTAAAACTAGAAGTAGAGATTGATTGATGTTCCTATGGACATAGTAGAAGACAGGATCAGAGTCGAGGCAGTTCAAGACGGTATGTTCGCAGTATCCTTATCCTTTAAAATACACAAAATCAAATGTGATGTTTAATTACATTATTTTGTCGTTTAATTTTCACCCATACCAAAATAAGGATTATAGAGTGTCATTATGAGCTGTCCTATTTTGATAGAACTAACAACCAAAGTATTGCACATCCCTTCCTTCATATAGACACTATATAACTAATGAAAACGATGCACTATCCATACGTATCAAATGAAACCGTTGATTGCAATTTTCAAAATACAAGATTGAATTTGGAGTCTTACGGTCGCAACTCAACTCCACATCTTCACAGTAACCAAAATAATTACCCTTACTTATGTGATTCTAAGATACATGTTACTAAATGTTGATACCACCCAAAAGGCATACTAAAATTTGGATATGA
>JALZOS010000113.1 GCA_030913755.1 Thermoproteota archaeon
CTAATTATGAAGCCGTTAACGAATTGTGCAAATGTGAAAGATGTCTATTTAAGCGAGCAGAGCTTCCGTCCCCGAATTATGATATGTTAATTGTTCGATTATCTAACAACTAGGAGATAAGTAAAAACTGGACTCCATCCAAGACTATTGTCGTCATGATACTACTCTCGCAACCCTTTCCTACCTCCCTTTGCTCGCCTAAAGTAGTTCATTCCCAAATTATAATTATCATAGAGATTTTCCAAAAGCTCTAGTTCTAGGGTTAAGTTTTGGAGCTCTTTCTGACCTGCATGTGAATTATTGTGCATTGATTCCAATCTTTCTTTTTTTTCAGCTATCAAAGCACCTACATTCTGTTCATATTCACTGGACACAGGACTCGTAGGATTCCTTCGGGTTTTAATCTTTTCCAATAGATTCCAATATCTCAACAATTCTTGGTGTCTAGCCTACAAATCGTAAATCCACCTGAACGATCCAACAATTTGAGGGGGTTTCTCAGTAATGAATTCAGCTTAGATTCAATTTTTTTGTTCCTGCCACTTCATTGATCAGGTTTTCAGTAGATTTCTCATCAGATAATGAATTTCTGATATAAAGTTCGAAGAGAGGAGTAGATGCTAATACGTGTGTCATGAAAGGAAATACAAATAAGCCAAAATTACTCCTTGATGTATGAAAAATCTTTGAGAGATGTACTAGAATATTCCTTACACTCTGTCCTCTCGAGAAGATATTTCCCATGTATTGAAAACCTATACTGTAACGATTATAATGGATTTGTTTCAGCCGTGCATGTTGAAATAATGAATACGCCAAGATGTATGGTAAGTGCCTGAATACCCTCCAATTCCTGCTTGCCGTTGATCTTCCAAGGAGCATGTCTACTTTTGAAAGTATATCCAATATGACTCGCATCGTGTCACAGTCGATCTTAGATGACACTACACTAGAAAAAATGCTATTTACTAGATCTTTTCGCCTATCTTCTGCCGACTGACCGAATCTAGGATCAGAAAAAACCATATTAGTCGCTAAAATAATATCGAGTGCCTCAGTTGGATTTGCACATGAGAAGAATTTGTTAATCGCATTCTCTACATCCATCGTTGAATAACTATCGCGTATCCCAGAATAACCTGAAATCTTGCTCTGTGCATCATTTAGTAATTTTCTTATGTCGCCTGTGCTATTTGCGACAAGTGAAAATTTTTCTCCTGGACTGAGACCACGATTTTTCAGATCTAGTATATTATTTAGGTATAACATGCACAATCTTGGTGGTATCGGCAAAAATGGAACGACCTTGCAAACCTTGGATAGTTCTCGTGTGATGTGATTTATGTCATTTGCTGCCAACATTATAGGCACTGAGGATTCTTTCAGCATGAGTGATAAAAATTCGATTGCTCCTGTATCCTCTCGCCCGGATAGCCCGTCGACTTCGTCCAAAAACAAAAGAAATGTTTTGTCTAACAGACTTAAGTTTTGAAAAAGTGGAATTATCCTTTCCGACAGATTATTCTTATTCCTAGTGTCGCTCGCATTAAGATCTATAATATCAAGGTCATATTGAATAGCAAGTGTATGAACAAAAGATGTCTTGCCCACTCCTGGAGGTCCAAGTAATAAGAGTGGTTTTGTTCCTCTAACCCATTCTCTAAACCACTTTATGATGATTTTACGAGATCCTTCATTTCCGATAAAATCCTCGACCCTTGATGGACGTTCAGTGACCCACATTATCCAACATAGACATAGTGAGATGTTTCTCTTTTTATACTCCTCTCACGCTCAGTGAGAGGTTCTTTTGGAAGTATGGAAAAAGATCTCTTCGTTTCATCTCATTGAACCAGTACTGATTGTAATGACTTACAGTAAGAAAGAGAAACTCCAAAAACGGTTTTATTTCCAAATCATGCGGTATCATTTTAAGAGCAATCTTTGCTTCTTCAAGATAGATTTCACCTTTTTTCAGTGTGAGTTCGAACGCAAGTTCAATATCTTTAGTTATGATAGCATAATACAGTGGCCAAGATGGAATCTTTATTGCACCATTCTTGATTGCGTCCTCCATCTCGTTACCACATCCAGCACATTCCGCTGCTTTAGCCATTCCGAGATGAAAAATCTCATTCAAAGGATTCATGTTAAGAGCCATATTTCTTCCAGCTGTTCCCATCACTGCCCTATATTTTTTGTAACACCCGATCATATTTTCATCGCTGACGGACTCAGGTTTTGTCTTCAGTCTATAATCTATATATTGACCAATTCTTGCGTCTTTAAATCCATCTTCAAATGCTTTTACGACGGCATCACCACCAACAGAAATTTTTTGTCTAGCTATTTCAAGGATGTATGGATTCATCAATTTGTAGTCTTCAAGAAACTCCTTATCTTCGTCGTTATCTAGAATTCTATCCATTGGTTCACTAAGATCGATTGCGATGATATGTCCATCTACTAGGGAATTCTTGATATCCTTCGGAAGATTTTCTTTATAGTACTCGGAAGCACCGTCGAACAGAGCATTTAGAACTGGAAAAGTCATTTTCACAAAATTAGAATTCAAAATACGCTGAACCCTATCAGACAATACTTCAGGTCTTGAAAGTCTTGATTTTACAGATTGAATTTTTGGTTCTTCTAGAGCTAATTCCGGTGATCCAATTTCCTCAACAAATTTCTTCATTGTAGAACTGGGGTTTGGATCGGAAATAATCTGTTCGTGCAGAGATAAAAGAAATCTCTTGGTGAATTCTGGAAACTCCTTTTCAGAATATGCTTTATACTTGTTATACTGTTTGTATCCCTTCTCTTGAAGCAAAACTTGCTTCATGATTAACTTTCCAGATTTCGTTTTCATTAATGCTACCTTTGAAAATGTTACTTCATCCTTCGTACTCATTTACAGAGCATTCAGGGTATTATCTTGTTATTTAACCTTCAGATTTTGGGTTAGCTGTTTTTGTGGTTTAATATGGAGCGTAACCCAATTCCGATGGGATGTATAGGATATTATATTACGCATTTAACAACTTGTTTATCATAAATCAATATTTGTTTTAGGTTCAAACGCCCAAAGACCAATTAACATACAAACAACAGGATACCGAAGGAAGAGTTATTGAGTAAGATTTTTGCCAGGTGCTCTCAGTTCGATATTCCAAAATTCATGGATAGCTCGTTATCATTTTCCCGATTGGTTGAATCATTAGCTATGACGATCTATTAGAAAAGCTGATTTACATTTCTTGAAGCAGTAATAAGAGATTGACTTACCTCGAGGACATTGCTATCCGCTCTTGTTCATTCTTCTTTTTGATAGCATGACTTTCCATAGAATTATTCGATGCTAGGACAATTTCTTTCGCAAGGATCTCTTCCATCGTGCGAGGATTAGAATAAGTTGCCTCTCTAACTCCTTCAGCAATAAATCTTAGTGCAAGATCGACTCTACGCATTGGTGCCACATCTACCGAAACATGGTAAACAACACCCCCGTATACTATCCTTGTTGTGTCCTCGTTAGGAGCTGCATTTTCTACTGCTCTCACGAGTAATTCTATCGGGTTTTTCCCCGTTTCTGCATGAATTATGTCAAATGAAACTTCAACTGTCTTATATATTCGAGCTTTTTTGCCACCCATTCTACCCGTGTTTTTTGCATATTTCTTACCAAAGCGCATAAGTTTATTTACTAATCTTTCCGCTAGGTGCACTTCTGCCTTGCGTAATCTCTGGTGTTCGTGTCTTCCAAAGGTTACCGGAATTACATTGGGGGATAGGGATACCACGCGCTGAAGTCCAAGGTCATTTACGTCTATTTTTCTAGAATCCCATTTATTGAACAAAAACATGTTATTATATTCTCTACTGCTCATAACATCTATCTCCTTGGTTTTTCTTTCCTTCCATAAACCAATTCTTTGAGTGAAACTTCATTTACCTTGAAGACCTGCCATCTGACACCAGGGATATCACCCATCGCACCACCCATAGATCCACCAATTCCCTCCAACATGACCTCATCGTGCTCATCAACATAGTTCAAAGCGCCGTCTCGTGGCAAAAATGCAGTTATTGACTTCCCATTCTTGATCAGCTGCACTCTGACACATTTTCTCACCGCTGAGTTAGGCTGTTTGGATTCTATTCCTACTTTTTCAAGTACTATCCCCCTAGCTTGAGGAGCGCCTTCCAATGGATTAGCTTTCTTGTCAAGCATGAGCATCCGCCTTTTGTAATATTTATTTGACCATCTAAGCACCTTTCTCTTAGACTTTAAAACTCTTCCCGCAAATAATCCCAATGGTGACTTTGCCAATTATAATTCCACCTGATTGTTCCTGTTTGGAATTTGTTCCTCGCTAACAATCATAACAGTTGATATCTGAAAATATCTCTTCGCAAGTAGTCGTGCCTTTTCAGCATTCCTACCCTCTTTCCCTACCACTACTCCTTTCTTCTTTGAATCCACCACGACCACAGCCTGCTTAGATCCATCAAATCTATTATTAATCTTTATTTCATTAATCATATCGGAATTCAGTACGTTACCTAGGAACGCAGAAGGATCATCGGAATACTCAACTAGCTCTACTTTTCGAGAGACTACATTTTGAAGTTGTCTTATTGTGGCCCCACCCTTTCCTATCGCAAGACCCATCTGACCCTTATTAACTATAAAGATAACTCGATCCATCTTCTCGTCTACTATACAGTCTCTTGCTACTGCAGCTGTTACATTCTGAAACAATGACATCAATCTTAATTCATCTGATGTGAGCTTAATCTTTTCTGTCATGTTTATTGACCTCTTAACAATTTCCTGACCAAAGAAGACAACATTGAATGACAATTCATGCTCACAAATTAGTCACATTTAAGTCTTCATTAATTAAAATTCTTCGACTTGGCTAGCCATTAGACTGTGGATAGCCATCATTCGAAAGGGCAGAGTTTATCATATTAACTCTGATAATATCATCAGATCACCACAGCTAAAATCTTGACGCCAAGACACGATTACAGGACTTGTTATGATGCTATCACGTTTGAGTATATTTCAAAGGATCGAGACTGTCGTCAATTCCCTTCGAGAATGTTCCTTATTTCATCCTCATCTCCAATCTTCAAGGCCATAGCACTGACCCTAAATGGCCTGTTGCAGAGTTTTCCCAATTGGAGGGAATTGCCTTTGTAATCCAAAATAGGAATTTCCGTTGCTTGTGCCTGCTCAATTATCCTTGATTTCATGGCTTCCGATACTGATTTTGTTAGTACAATCAGTTTCGATCCTTTTGTTGAATGCAGCACTTCCCTTGCGCCAAATTTACACTTCTTTACACCCATTGCATCTTTAATTATCTTCTCGAGACTCCTCATTTTCCCTCACACTCATATAAAGCTCGACCATGCCTGTACCTACCGGTACTGTTGCACCCACTATAACGTTTTCTGTGACACCCCTTAGAGATTCCACTTGCCCCTCCAATGATGCCCTTGCAATAGTTGGAACAGTTATTTCAAAAGCTGCCCTAGCAAGAACAGATGTTTTTGTCCCAGCAATACCGTGTCTACCAATTTGTTGCAGGTAACCTTTGGAAGTCATAAGATCAGAGACCAACATGATATGTCTTATGTCTACTTCAAGCCCCTGTTCTTCCAGTGTATTAGTAATTTCTTTCATTAACGCAGTACGAGCAGCCTCTATGCCTAGTGTCTGCCAGATTTCATATACGTTATTAGTAGTTATTCGTGTAGAATCGATCCCATCAACAAGTATAACCTTCGAAAGATTTGATCCTGCCGTCTGTATTACCCATTCATCATCCTGCTTAACAATAGTTACTCTCTCAATATCTGGAACACCCTTTACTCTCGCATTAAGAAGTTTATTCTTTAGTGTCAACAAAGTTTGGGCGTCGGGTTCGTCTGGAATTGTAATTTTTACTGTGTGTTTTTTTTCATTTAATGATACTTCATATTTCTTCTTTGAACCCTTGAAGACTTCATGAACGTCGTTCACAGAACAGCCTCTTTCCATTAGCTTGGATTCTGACAAATAAAAAGTTAGAACACCTGAATAATCAGTCTCGGTTTTTTCTATCAGATCACTGACTCTGGTAAAGATTATTTCACGAGCTACTTCCAGTGCCTTTTCTCTGGAAACCTTATGCTCCTCATCAAGAAAGATATCCATTGTAGGTGTTACTGGCTTCTTCCTTGCGTCTACTAGCTCTATCAGCCTAGGTAATCCCAGAGTAACATTTCTTTCCTTAACACCTGCGAAATGAAAAGTCCTTAGGGTCATCTGCGTTCCTGGCTCGCCTATCGACTGCGCGGTCACAACTCCTACAGCCTCTCCTGGTTCTGCCATTGCCTTCTCTATCAAGTCTATAGCCTTCTTCACGACTTTTTCTGTCCCTTTCTTTGATAACCTATTTTGGTTGAGCGATGTTAGCAATTTTTCTGTCAGCCTGGGATTGAGGTTTGGACCATACTTAAGTAAAATTTCGGTAATTTCGGATTCAGAGGATTTCTTGCCTTCGTCTACTACCGATTCGCTTTCGATCACTCTAGAAATGTTGACTGCTTCTCCGTGATCACTTTTAGCTGGATCGATACCATCTTCACCATACATATACTGAATAATATTACCATGCGGATCTCTAACGGTCTGGTCATATTCAATTTTCATATGTTCCAAGGCATTAATCAATCTGCGTTGCATGTAACCCGATTGTTGTGTCCTTACGGCGGTATCTACCAAACCCTCTCTTCCACCCATCGCGTGAAAAAAGAACTCTAATGGACTAAGTCCATCACGATAATTTGATTTAACGAATCCTTTTGAATCAGGATTTGAATCATTGACTCTAAAATGTGCTAGCGACCGTCCAAGATATCCTTTGTTAATCCTTTTGCCTCTTATTGATTGCTGCCCCAATGCTGCCGTCATCTGACCAATATTTAGAGTGGATCCCCGAGCACCAGTGGAAGCCATGATTATGCCAGAATTGTGATCTGGAAACGCTCTATCGGCAGTTTTTCCAGCTCTGTCTCGAGCCCTTGAAAGCTCGTTGACTACGTAAAGCTCCAAAGCCTCCTCGGGAGATAATCCCCTTGTCAGAGGCAAAGAACCGTCCTCGTACTGTTTTATCAGTTCGTATACTTTTTCGTAAGCTTTTTGGATTACACCACTTATTTCTGCTCTCGTTTCATCTCTTAGCCATAAATCGGAGTACCCATATGAG
>JALZOS010000126.1 GCA_030913755.1 Thermoproteota archaeon
TTGGAAGGTATCTGGTAAAATGTTGAATCAATCTCTACGTAGTCAAATACTTGCGAGTAATAAGGTAGCCACCATTTTTGTTCTAGCTTCTGGGGATAGAATATACCGTGCCAAGAAGAATAACTCCATCCTGAGGTGCCAATATACAGTTGCAATTAATACATATAGACCCATAATCCTTAGTGAATATTTCGTAACATTCGTTGTGATAGTTCCACTCAGAGCCAAACCTTTCCAGTCGTACCCCACACATGACTCACCAGTTTTAAATTAATCAATAAAATTATTACATTTGTGCCGTACTTCGGGAGAGTCTAGAAAAGCAATAAACTAAATTGAAAGAATCCCAGAATCAAAACCTCAATACATAGGCCTTATCGCGATCAGATGAGAGCTTCCAGGCAGATCCTTATTCTCTTTTCATATGTCCACTGAATTCTCCAACGAGTATGACGTTTCTCGATAAGAATAACATTCTAGTATTAGAGAAAATAGCAGCAACGTCAGACTGATATCTAATGGAGGTTTACTATATCTTTATCGACGGCCAGGGTGAAAACATCATTTTCGAATATATTAATATACTTGACCTTTTTTAATGTTATATCAGGAAATACACTGAAAAAGGAAACACCTACGACACTAATTGCTAAAACGGAGAAAGCAAGAGAAAACAAGAGTGTGTTGTCTAGTCTATCCGAAGATTTGTAATTGGTATACGATGTTTTTTCTGCGTGTCCATTGTTACTCCTGTTCAAATCTGCTGTTGCTGTCACTTCGAAATCTGATGCCGCTTGGATATGGGCGTATTTAATCACTGCAATGACTAGCATTGCACCCAAGAAGGTACGACCGGCAAACCAAGTTTGAGGAATAAAGTATCTAAGGAAAGTAGAGTTACCTACCGCGCTAAAAGAAAGTGTTGCGTGCAGAAAATCTATTATAGCAATAGTTAAAAAACCTATTCCGATGAAAAGACTGAACTTTTCATTTAATGAATATGATCTTGTTATACAGTAAAAGGCAACGACGGTTGATAACACCACAGCCATAATCTCAAAATAAAAATGATGAACATCAGATGTCATCCAGAGGGTGGGATCCAACGAAAGAATGGCTATAATTGAGAGGATCACCGAGGGTACGATAATGTATTTCACATGGTAGGAATTTATAATGGAGAAGGACAAAATTGATGTCATTCAGTTACTCGAAAGATGAGGTTAATAAACCTCGCCACTCACTCCCAAATCCGTGTGGCTTGAATACTTGATAAATTGAAATATTGTTCATTAATGATTCTTAGACTTGTTAGTCTCAAGAGTGTTACCGTCAGAAAAAAGTAGCCTCATCAGTTCTGTGTCAATACGACTATAAAATTTGCGGCTTCTTTGTGTCACTATCTGATTGAGTAGGACCAGTGTTGGTACGAATCCTATTGCGATCCATGCTACGGATTCTAATAATTCCATATTCGTACTATGAACGGTATAAAACATAATACCTTGTGTCAGCAAATGTTCTGATAAGTTAACTACGTTTGATATGAATAATATGCGCTAATGATAAATAAGCATACAAGTCTATAGCTTTACGACTCGTGAATTCGAGCGGACCAGATAGGATACACCATTGAATGTTGTACAATGTTATTTTTTTGAGAGTAACCAATGGAAACGAGCGAATCAAGTACAAAATATTGTACAATACATTAGAGTTGATAAAGGTGATTCTACTCACTTGCGTTAGGTATAGAATCGCCCTTTGCCATTTTAACTTCTGTAATCCATTCGCACTTTACGTTAACCTTCGTATGGTGCTTCTCAACAGCATCCTTATCTGGCGCATCGAGTAAACAGAAGCAAACATTGGCATCCTTATTGTAGAACAAGTTTACATGGCTAACACCATACTCATCCCGTGGCGATCCACATAGTTCCTTGATATTTTCTTCTGAGAAAGGGACCTTATGTACGTCAAGAAATATGGCCATGTCCAAACCAAGACCAAACCTGAATAAATTACTTGCGGCTACCCTGAATGTCCTTGCGAGTTACTGGTGAAAAAATGATAGATTAGGGTTTGATTTTCCTCATTCGAACTTCTGTTGAACTAAAAATGTTGCTGCATTTTATATCTTGAGGGAAAAAAGCCGATCTTACACTTGTCTTTATATTTCTTTGATTTCCATACAATAATCACGTGACAATTTAAGTGAGCTCGTTCAGTGAGAATGTAGATGTGGTAAGTGGCGAGCAAATAGCCAGGCTAACCACAGAAATAATCCCTAAAGTAAATAGTAGAGTTGATTGCATATTCCAGCCCCACCACACCCTAGAAACATCCTTGAACAGCCTTATAAATCTCAAGAAGCAATACATTAAGGTCCGACTTGTCACAGAAGTAACAAGAGACAATCTCCCATACTATAAAGAGATTACCAAGCATATTGATATTCGCCACCTCGATAGTGTGAAAGGTAGTTTCATGGTATGCGACGGGAGGGAGTATTTGGGATATGTATTTGGAAGACAATCGGAGCGTGTAGAAATGCTTCATATTACGATGGAATCATTTGTTGAAGCCCAACAATATGTCTTCGACGGTTTATGGACTGCAGCTGTT
>JALZOS010000132.1 GCA_030913755.1 Thermoproteota archaeon
CCAACTTTATCAGTGTAAAGGGACCTGAATTAATATCAAAGTGGGTGGGTGAATCAGAGAGAGGAATAAGAGAGATATTCAGAAGAGCCAGACAAGCAGCTCCATGTATAATATTCTTTGACGAAATAGATTCTATCGCCTCTGCAAGAGGAAGAGGAATGGGTATGGGAGAAGGAAGTGGTAGCGGCACAGAGAGGATGCTTTCTCAATTATTAACTGAGATGGATGGCGTGCAGGAGATGCAAGGAGTAATGGTAATAGCTGCCACTAACAGAGTTGATATGATTGATACAGCACTACTGAGGCCAGGGCGATTCGATAAAATTGTCTATGTACCAATTCCAGACAGAAATACAAGAGTTAGAATCCTTGAGATACATACAAAAGGTAAACCTATTAGTCGAGATATAGATTTAAGGAAAATAGCAGAGAAGACAGAAGGTTTCAGCGGTGCGGATGTATCAGCAGTTGCCAATACCGCAATTTCCTTAGTATTACATGAATATCTTCAAAAGTATCCTACACCTGAAGAAGCAGCAAAGCATTGTTCAGACGCACTTGTATCATCACGACATTTTGAAGATGCAATCAGAAAGATAAAGACACAAAGAGAAACAAAACCAGGAGAGCCAGTTGCCAGTCTGGTACAGTACAGGTAGGTAGAATAATTTCAGAGAACAAAATAGAATGGATGGTGGAAAGTTCGAACGAGAAAGAGAACCTACGCAGCAAGGCAGACTGTTGCTGCACGCCCAAGAATGCTGCATACTTCAGATTTTGAACCCAAACAAACATCAGTTGCAATTGGTCATGACAACAAAGCATTAGAATCTATTCCAGAATCATCTATTCTTGGCCTAGGGTGTGGTGCCCCACTCAACTTTGCTGACATGAAACAGGATGAACTGTAATGATTTGGGCTCCGTTGCCGGGATAGGTGCATTCTTAGCATCTAAACGGGTCGAGGAAAGAGGCAGGGCAATTGGTATAGATTTTACTGACGATATGCCAGCCAAAGCAACAAAGGCTGCCCGTGATAACGGGTTTACCAATGTTGAGCTTAGGAAAGGAGATGTAGAAGATAGAATTCCGGTGGAAGACAATTCTGTTGATGTTGCAGTAAGGATGGATTGGCAAGAATGGTCATTTCTGACTTAGTTACAAGTAAAGAGATCAGTGGTAACTCAATTAGCGCCGAAGATTGATGTAGTTGTATTGACGGAGCCTTGACAAGGGAAAATTACATGCAAAGCATTAGGGACGCTGGGTTCAAGGACATTACTGTACTAAAAGAACAACTCTATATGGATGAAATTAAAACAAATGGAAGAAAAATTAAGAGTTTAGTGATTAGGGCGATAACAGGATGCAGGCGACGAATGAAATTTTTTGGAAGATCTAAATTAGATGAACCTGAAAAATAATCCTTTTTGTCTGTGTCGAAAATTATAGCAGGAATCAGATGGCGGAAGCCTTTTTTAGAAAATACGTATCAGGTATCGGAAGTAGTCTTTATTAAAACTACGTTATAGAGCTTGAATGATTATGTTCGAATTGGTTCGTGTCATGTTTTTCGAGCTTTTATCACAACATAGTCAATAATTCTTCTCTTAGAAGCGTTCCTCATCTTTAACATGGATCTGTAAAGGATATTCTCAACATACGACGGATATTTTGTTAAAATTCTCTCTCTGAGTAATTTTCTGTTCGCAAAATAATATTCAGCTAGTGGTCCGTACACCCGTGAACCTATGATGTCAATTCCTATAATTTTAAATCCCTGCTTTGTAATTGTTGATTTAACATAGTCTAATCTATAGTGCTGCGACGACCATGTCAAAGCAAGAATTCCAAGCTTGATCAATATTTTAATGGGATCTTCTGAAATAACTGTCACGGGTATTGCAATAACAAGTAAGCCGTTGAACTTCAAGATTTTCCAAGATTCTTCTATGAACCTAGCAAGAGGTTTGAAATGCTGTGCAGATTCTAGGGCAATTACCCTATCAATAGAATGATTTGCAAAAGGCAATGCTAAAGAAGTGCTATTAATGAATGAAATACTGTTTAGTTCATAGGGATTTGACATTACCCTAGGATTTTCAGACGCGCGACAATCAGCTTTGGATGACGTTGCCAGCTGCTGACAATTAATATTCACACAAAATATCTGTGAGAGGTTGAATACATTTTTCCAAAGAACAGCCGGTGCTGCAAAACCGCTTCCAACATCAACTAGGCTTTTAGAAGAGTCAAGTTCTGCAATTCTTCCTACCATCATGCAAAGTTTGGATTGAGCTTCTATTGGAGTCTTGATGTCATCTATCCAGTACCCAAAATTGAGCATATTAGCACCTGTAGCAAGTTGCATTATAGGTGATAAGGAATTGTAAAGGCGAATAACGTCCTTCTCGTTTCGCCTAAATGTCCATAGAAAAACCTCAATGGGATTAATGCCGATCAATGCTGTTCTTGAATCTAATTATAGTATTAATTAATCAAGTGACTCAAGAATGCCCCATTCTATCGAAACGAGCAAAAAATCTAGTTTGTAGCTAGCAGATCAAGTCTACGATTCGATCATTTAACTTTACAACTCAGAATCAACCCTGTTGACAAGAAATTGGAAAAGAGAAAGGTTAAAGAAATAATTACCCTGACAGAAAGCGTGAAATCGTCTTATGATTAGCATCTATGCCGTACTTTACATGATCAAATTAAAAAATAGGAATGATATTTACTGGTATGCTCTTAATATTCTAGCCGCTTAGACCAAAGAGGGAGTCATTGATATTTTCTACGTTGTTATCACAGGCCGGATCATTCGTATTGTCGTTATGCCTACTATGATCCTGATTTTCATCGTATATTTCACAGTCGTTCTTTGCATACACTTTTTGATCCACGTGATGTGTAGCAGTTGTTAATATCGTTCTTGTCGCAGTGTTGGCTATCACTGTGGTCATCACGGTCATTGCTTCCTCCTGCGAAAACCGCTGTTGCGGCAATACCCATAGTGATTAACACACCGGCTGACAGAATTGCAAGCATAGCCACATTCAATTTATTCATGTCGTAGCACTTAATTGAACATAATTTATCCAGGATATTCTACTCTCCACGTAAAGAAACAGGTTAACATAATACTGAATTTGCCACTGAAGATTAGAAT
>JALZOS010000213.1 GCA_030913755.1 Thermoproteota archaeon
GATATGGGATGTATCCAATTGGATTCGTACTAGAACAAAGTACAAATACGTATTTAGACAATTAATTCTCAATGACTGAAGCAAGAGCACACAAGACAAAACGTAAGGTTGACCTTGTAAGTTCTCATTCAGAAAATGAAAATGGGTCACTTGCTGCTTACAGTACAGAAGGTTCGGCAGTATCAGTATCCATCGACTGAAGTCGCATTAATGTATCGCTTCAATATATGATACCAAGGACTAATAATAATCCTGATATGTGTTATTGTCAATAATATATTTGATAAGCCTAGGGTTCTTGGAATGCAAAATACCTGTATTTTTGTTAGGTGCCTTAATATTTTCGCTTATGAGGACTAATCTGAGCCCAATTAATGCGTCCGCAAAGATTAAAGATGATCCCTTTAAGCAAGATGGTTCAAAGTCAAAGCCTTTCAAGGTTGTTGTGAATTTGGAATACACTGAAAAGCAGTATAAAAAAGGTGTTGGAAAGATTTCAGTATATTATGAAGAAGGCGATGGGTTCAGCAAAACAAAAACCTATGATTTTGACGAAATGATGGAAAGAGCCTGGCCAGATAATGTTAAGGTAAAAGCGAAGTTTCCTAGAAATACGGCTAGCCATTTTGAGACTACTTGATATGTGTCACGACTCTTAAAGACGACCAGCATAATTGTATAAATGATTCAAGATCTCCTAGGGTAGCGAAAGAAAGAGTCCATTTGAATGTACCCTAATCAGATTCAGGCGTCCTCTACTTATTTTTCGCTCAAAGGAATTGCAATTTGTCTAATAATGCCTCATGCGTAAGTTTTTTGTGTTTCTTTAGAACCGTGTGTTTAAGTGTGCAAAGATAAGTCTTGTGATACTGCTTGATATTGTTGTAGTTGGGACGCTAATCGAACCTTGCTCATCTAACTAAAATAGGAACAATGTGAGCTTTAAGTAGTTCGCTACTTCTTACACTTTAGTTCTTTCCAAACTTGATAGATGTACCTCTGCCGTCAATCCTCCAACATCAAGGTTGCTTGGACAAATAGCATCGTAAAATAGTCGAAATCCGATGCCCTAAGGCGCTCAATATTACAGCACATAATATCGCCATCCACAGTAGCATGTCATTTTTTTATCAATCGGGCCATTCGTACAAATTGTATTACCAAAGTAGAGGGAAGTGCTACCTTCCTTCGATAATGTTTTTTAATATATGTCGATGACAATGTGGGTTTCTCTCTGCTTCATAACATAATAGAGTGATAAAACTTGGGTTAGGATTTGTAATTGATCTGGATATCTCACGAAGCGTCTCTAAATGGGCTTGGGCTTTATCACTGCGGGACATCTCTTTTCTATATTCGGATTCGAAATTCTCCCAAGTAATTTCTCGATTTTTCCATTTCTGAAGCAAGTATTCTGATGGTGCTAACGCTGGATACCATAAATCGTAATGCGTTCTTTTTACACGTCTAGGATATCTAGCAACCAACAACCTAATCCCATCTGTATCTTTCTTAGGATCACGAATTGATTTCGTCTTGATAATCATTTGGAGTGTAGTTTGCTGTTAATTCGTTCCCGCGAAATAAGGGTAACTATTAGAATAAGAAAGACTAAGAGTGAGGAAATCTACAAATCTCTACTTCAATCCTACGATCTATCCGATCCTTACAATCCCTCTGAAAACATGAGGGATTTAAGACTATCTAGTCAGAGGAAATACTTCCAGTTCCTCACGACATGAATCGCATAACAAAAGTAAGGGTACTTGTTGCTTCTGTTCTTCCTCTGAAATTGCACTTGTAGGGTTACTTATTTCACTCTCGTGTGCTTTGTATGGCTTCTCACATATATCGCATCGTGAATACGTCAACTTTACGCCTGTTGGAACGGGAACCCAAAGGTCTTCCATAGACAACTTCATCTGTAACTATCTTACTTAAATTGGATTGAGCGAAAGAAGTTGAGCCTCGGGTTTAACATCACATAGTTTGTTTACAACAGAATGTCATACAAATTAGTAAGGATATTGATATTCAAATTATGGCTTTGGCAAAATCGAAGTTGTGTAATCCCGATCTCTCGGTTGTATCAGTGCATAAAATCTTGTTCTCCATATAACTTGACCACATGGTATGACATGTTCTACATTTAAATTCGCCTGGTGCGTTGTCTGGTTTTATTATTCTTGTCATATATCATACTTCATACGCCCGCTATAACTAGCCTTGTATTTCCTCCAGATGAGACCACAATAACACTACAGGATGCGAAGCGATACCAAGACGATACCAAGTTCCATAACTTAAAGCATGAAGAACAATGTCAAAATTGCGAGCATAGAAACACAACAAACATGCACCCTTAGTTGGTTATTTTCTCTTCTTTTCATCGTAGTCTACTCCTGGCTCACCTTGGTCCATACAATAGATAGGATATCATTTCTAATAAAGATAGCAATGACATTAACATATCAGTCGCTAAACTTAGGGTATTAGTAGCAGTTAATGGATTCATCGTAGTACTATTGTAGATTAACGTTGTTAAGTTCGAGTTATATATTAGCCGCAAGAAGCAACTCTGTGAACAAGAGATCAAAAAACAAGAAGAATCGCTACTCTAAGAGAATATCCGTTAAACAATTGACAGTACTCGTACTAGCCGGCGTACTAATCTCTCTAGGTGCATATGCAGCGATTAATTCTACACGACCATCTAATGGGAACTCACCTATGTTCGCTATTCCTGGTAACAGTTTTATCAAGGCAGTACATTCTCAGGGGAAGGGTTATTCATTTATGCATCAGTCTTCAGGGAGTACGAAAGGGCTTG
>JALZOS010000134.1 GCA_030913755.1 Thermoproteota archaeon
GATAATAGTAGCGGCAGTAATGCGATAAACTCTTTTGAGGTCGCTCTCACGCAACTTAGCGAGACCGCTAAAATTATCGGTTTAGATACTGGGATGCATCAGATTCTGGCCTGTCCAAAAAGGATTCTTACCGTGTCTCTTCCTGTCAGAATGGATAATGGTGAAATTAAGGTCTTTATCGGGTTCAGGTCCCAGCATAACGACGCTCGTGGTCCATTTAAGGGAGGTATCAGATACCATCCGCAGGTCAGCATTGAGGAAGTCAAGGCTCTTTCGATGTGGATGACATGGAAGTGCGCTATTGCAAACATCCCTTATGGTGGAGGAAAGGGAGGAATAATCTGTGATCCAAAGAAACTGTCTGAAGGAGAGATAGAGAGATTAACCAGGAGATATGCGTTCGCAATAGCCGACATTATAGGACCACACACAGACGTACCAGCTCCTGATGTATACACGGGAGGAAAAGAAATGGCATGGATAATGGATACATATTCTATAATGAAAGGAAATTACGTTCAGCCTGAAGTTATCACGGGTAAACCGATTGCCATTGGAGGGTCTCTTGGAAGAAACGAGGCTACAGGACGAGGTCTTGCTATAACCGTAAGAGAAGCAGCAAAGAGACTCAAAATCAATATGAAGGACGCCATGGTTGTGGTCCAAGGATTTGGGAACGCAGGTCAATTCTCTGCTCAATTAGTTGAAGAACAAGGAGCTACCGTAATTGCCGCCAGTGATTCGAAGGGGTGTGTCCGTAACCGGAATGGGATATCCGTGGCAAAATTGAGAAAACATAAGGAAGAAACCGGTTCGGTTGTAAATTTTCCTGGGACTGAGTCAATTACAAATGATGAGCTTCTTGAAACAGATTGTACAATCCTGATTCCAGCGGCGCTTGAGAATCAGATAACAATCCAAAACGCTGGCAAAATTAAGGCAAAGATTGTTGCAGAAGCTGCGAACGGACCTACCACCCCTGACGCAGACAAAATTTTGTTTCAGAACCAGATACTTGTAATTCCAGATATATTAGCAAACGGGGGCGGGGTTACAGTATCATATTTTGAGTGGCTCCAGAATTTGAGAAGAGAATACTGGACTGAACAAGAGGTGAACAATCGTCTGGACATAAACATCACAAAGGCTTTCGCAGATGTTTACGATATCCACGATAAAAATATCATTGATATGCGAAAGGCAAGTATGATCCTTGCAGTAAACCGAGTTGTCGAAGCAATAAAAATAAGGGGACTCTGGCCATAAGTAAACAGAAAAAGAAATTATAAGCGGAATATGCTCTTTATTTGTTTTGCTTTTTTATTTCTAAGGGTTGCGAGTCCCTAGAATTACTCGGTAGAAAATGAATGGCCACATGAACAACTCTTTGTGACGTTTGGATTGTTGATCTTAAATCCCGACCCCATAAGGCTTTCTATATAGTCAATATTAGCACCCTTAAGATATTTTTGGCTATAATTATCAACTATTACTTGGACGCCATTCTTATTAATTACAGCATCATCTTCATCTACCTTCTCTTCAAATCCCATACCATATGAGAGTCCAGAACAGCCTCCTCCCGATACATAAACACGCAGGTACAAATTGTCCTTGTTTTCTTGCTTCATAAATTCGGTAACCTTTTCGGCTGCCTTCGAACTTATCGTGATCAGCCCGCTTTCCTGTGCAGTTTCCATTAGATATGATTTCGTTAATAAAATATAAGAATCTTTGTCTAATTTTGAGCTTCCCTTCCGGTCGATTAAGTACATGGAAATGTACTATTTATCCCCTATCTGTTCGGTTAGATAATTTCGATAACTTATCTATTTTGTCTTTTCTTTTATTCTAGCCCACTTGGCCAACGTCCCAGCCCCTGTAATCCATGTGATTACTGAATGGTACACAGGGACTTTTGATTGTTCTATCCTGTCAGATATCGATTGCGTAAATGGGCCCCCCATGGCACCCACCAATAAGGGCTTCTTCTTTTGTCTCTGAAATTCTGCTAACACTTCCACTATTTTCTCTTCCAGTGGATCATCTTGAAAGACAAACCACGGCATAATTATGTCAACATTTGGATCCTCCATGAATGCTTGTATAGCAAAACGATAATCATCGGCGCTTGCGGAACCAGTTACGTCACAGGGATTCCCAACTACATATGTTGCAGGATAGTGTTCTTTGAATCCATTTAAAGTTTTTTCACTTAATTGAGCTAATTGCAGATCTAATCGCTCGAAGTTATCTATGGCTGCTATTATGGGCCCAGCACCATTTGTCACCATAGCAACTCTATTTCCTTTTGGAACTGGCTGCCAAGTTAGTGCCTTCAGTGAGCTGGTAAGTTCTTCGTAACTGTCAAGAGAGATAATTCCTGTTTGATCAAATGCACCACTGATTACAGCAAATGAACCTCCCAAAGATCCAGTATGGGAAGCAGCTTGTTTTGCACCTCTCACTGATCGTCCGTTCTTAAACACGACTATTGGCTTCTTGTAGTCTTTTATGACCCTCTTTGCAGTATTCATAAATTTGCGTCCGTCTCCAAGACCTTCAACATATAATCCTATCACGTCTGTCTTTGCATCTTCGGCCAAATATTGGATCATATCTGCTTCATCAACATCCGATCGGTTTCCGTATGATATCATTTTACTTAAACCAAATGCATCTGATGTTTCCATAAACGCGATTCCTATAGTTCCACTCTGGGAGAGGAAAGCAACATTACCTCTCTTTGGTCTAAGCATTCTCGCATGTCCCTGAAAGGCGCAGTCAAGACCATTTTCTCCATTGAAGATACCAATACAGTTTGGTCCGATTATACGAACCTTGAGCTCCCTCGAAAGATGCTGAACTTGTTTTTCTATCTCAGCTCGTTCTCCTCCTAATTCTTTCCCTCCTCCAGATATGACCACCATATTGTGAATATTTTTCTTACCGCACTCTTTTAGCAAATCAGGAACAAATCGTAGATCTACGGTTACAATTACTACGTCAACAGTATCAGTAATATCTGAAAGACTCTTGTAGGCTTTCAAACCCATTATTTCAGGATATCCTTTGGCATTTACAGGATAAACCTTCCCTTTGTATTCATGTTTTGTAAGACTCTCGAGCACAGAGTTTCCTATTTTGCCTGCTTCTGGGGATGCGCCAATCAAGGCAACTGAGCTTGCATTAAAGAACAAGTCCATGTAGCTAGAATCTGGAACCGACTTGGAGATCGAATCATCAGACGGTATCGTCCTTAGAATAATCTTTGCATCAACAACATAGTAACTGTTGGGATAAACCACTACCGGGTTAAAGTCAACACTTTCGTACTTGCCTGCCATGTCTGTTCCGAGGGTACCTATATTTGTTATAGCTGTGGCAAGCATTTCCAGGTCTACGGGTTTTGATCCCCTGAATCCCTTAAGTATCGATTTCCCTTTGAGACTTTCCAGCATTTCCAGTGCATCAATCTTGTTTATCGGCAGGACTCTAAAAGAAACATCCTTGAATACTTCAGTGTAAATTCCTCCAAGGCCGACCATAATACATGGTCCGAACTGTGAATCATTTTGAAGGCCAACAATAATCTCCACACCCGGAGGGACCATCTTTTCAAGCAAAACTCCATTCACATCGTACTTCTCCTTAAGTCTCAAGTACATCTCTTCAAAAGCTTCCTTTACCTCCTGTTCAGTATTGAGCCCAACCTTGACTCCACCCACGTCAGTTTTATGTAAAATATCAGGAGAAACTATTTTTGCTACAAGTGGGAATCCAATTTCACGAGCTTTGCTGGCAGCATCAGTAGAGGAAGTGACCAAAGCATAAGGAGGGACATTGATTGAATACTGGCCAAGAATTTCTTTCGCAGAATCTTCTGTTATTACTTTTGGGTTTCCCCTGGAAGCCTGTATTATTTCATCTATTCTACTCTTGTTATTCATTACTAACTCAGACGAACAAAGAGGCTTCCTTTGCTTCTAATTAACTTTTCTCGAGAATTATCACATTTTCTCTAAACTATGGGCTTATTTGGATCAGGAATTGACCAACTCTTTTACAAGATCAAATAAAATTCTTAGATCTTAGTACCAGTCGCCTGCGTTATGTGCAAAGGGGGGACACGTTCGTGCATCTCTTCTTAATGTGGTTTAGATTTACAGATAGCAGAAGTAAATGGCGATTAAAGAAAAAATATCGATGCTTTGGCAAATATATTTAGTTTTCTGTCCGGGTGTTTGAAAGTTGGCCTTCGTGTCCGCAGGCTGCCTCATAAGTTTGAGGCAGACTAATTGTCATTAATTCAGTAAGCTTATGAGATCAGTCAGAATCAAATCAATTTGAACTCCGTATATAAATCAAGATAATACATTAACTCAAGAACGAATTACTAAATGCATTTCACGTTATGATAACAAGAATAGATAACTAATTACCATCTGATGATTCTTACTCAAAATTAGAAGAACTCTTCTTTTATGCGTTTATTTATTCTATTTTATTATTGCTCATTAGAACAAGGCCTCCTATGATCGCCACCATTTTGACGCTTAGCAAATCCTGATCCCTTACTTCCTTTTCTGTATAAAGTTGTGATGGGTGATATATCCACTTAAAGTCTGGGAAGTGTTCGTCCACCCTTAAGATTGAAATATGCGTCAATCCGAGACAATAAAGTGATAAGTAAAAGCAAAATCAATTTACATGAAACAAAATTATTTAATCACGTTACCTCACGAGTACAAGGAACCAAATCACATGGTATCTGTAATTGGTAAACCAGGTCTTTGTGGGCCAAAGCCACGACCCGTGCCTATTACTAAAATGCAAAAAAATCTATGGAAGATCGCTACCATGAAAAAATCGATTCTTGAATTTAGAAACAAACTTTGAGAAAAAAAATAATAAAGAAGGAAGATACGAACAATTTCCTGAGCTTCCATCTGGAGTGTCTTTTAACAATTCATTATATATTTTTAAAAAATGAACCCCTTTGGGTGTCATCTCATAATTAAACCCTCTACCGGCCGGACAAATGAGCCCATGTTGTGTCATTTCAACCAGATATTTGTTAATCTCCGAAGCCGTTAAATGTGCTTCAAGTTTTGACATTATTTGATAAAGACCGTAGCCTCGGGAAGAATCCCTAAGGATAATCGACACGACATGTAAGCTGCTCACCGATTCCACGCAAACAACATATAGACATGGAATAAAAACCTCGTCAAAAACTATTATAGTAAATGAATTTTTAGTTTTTCCAGTATTTTCCTTACGTGAATTATCCCGATAAATGTAGTTGATATAATATCGTTGTTGAGCGTTGAGATTGTGAATGTGTTCGAAGATGTTGCATATCTCGTTATGATATAATATTGCGAATCTTGAAATCGATGTGGCCACTAATTTTATTGAAGATATTTTAGGAATGAAATTAAACACAACTATTCTTACAATACATCATTGTAATATGCATAGAAAAAGTTAGAATAACGATCGATAGTCGCAAAATTTGTACGCTGCCGTTAGTTGTGCTTTGCTCGTTTAGAAGTGTTTATGTGATGAGTGGTATGTTACAAATTAAAGTATCTATTTAGACTTGTATGATGCATATTCAAATTCAGTATTAGAAGCTGATTAATCAGCTTGGCTTGTTTGGTCACACAGAATCAACTTGATTACAATGATGAGAAGATAGTTTTTGGATACATTTCAAATAAGCCATTCATATCCTAAGCATATCATCATTGCACCAATGACAAAAATCACCGTACCATTTCTGATTTTGTGTTTAATCTGGGGGAGTTTTGCTAAATCAATGAACAGAAGTGTGCGGTGTCTCTCAAGTAGCTTAGTACAATTAGTACAATTGGTGTTATTTCTATTTAAAGGGAATCACAGAATTGTATTTGATTTCGTATTCATCTATCAGTAAATTTTACTGCTACTTATATCCAACCACTATGATTGCCCCACCAAACAATTTCCGTTCCATGACGACTTTCGAAAATTTTTCAGTAAGCAATAGATACAACTCACCATTCCTAGGCCATTTGGTATAAGTTCCATAAAGTGTTTTGAATTTTAATCCGCTTTTCCCTGAAACTGAAAAAGCAAGAATCCCCAAGAAGTATTTTAAGTAAAATGAAACAAGATAACGCAGGAAAAAATTGTCAGGTTTTCCGAGATCTACGATTACAAATCTTCCACTATCTCTTAGAATCCTATGAATTTCTGAAATCGCCCCTTCCAAAGATATGGCATCTCTTAAACAATAGCCACATAATACGGCATCAAAGCTTCGATCTCTAAAAGGCATAACTTCAAATACACCACACGAAAGATTTTTGGAATTTTCCGATGGGAGGTATTCTTTGGCATTCTGGAGCATTTCGCGAATCGGATCAAACATGACAATTTTAACATTGTTATCCAAAATTTTCAACAAAATAGAAGTCATGTTGCCAAATCCGGACCCAGCATCCAATACTAGATCGCCTGGATTAACTCTCCCATTGATTCCTTCCTCTCTATATTTTATATCTTGACCAAGGGAAATTGCTCTATTTACCCTATCATATACTGGGATAATGCTGCGCAATACGTCTATGACTTCGTGCCAGTATGCATTTCCAAGTCCAGACAATCTACAGATCCCTACTCCACGCTGATATCTATTATTAGGTAATAAGTACCTTGTATGATAATACTTAATGATGAGTATATAGCTAGTGATGCATCAAGGTAGGACTTGAAAGTGTCAAAATGAGTCTAAATGCGGATTCAGATATGATGTTACTCTCTCGCTCCATGATAGTATTCACAAATGTTATTTGTATGGTACTACTTCATAATTGATGATCAAGTATCTAAAAATTTTAAAAGTCGACGACACGATGTAACACAGGAATCTTCACAAACTTGATAAGGAGCTAAATAATAAATATCTTACCTTTGTCCACTGTAAGTGAGTTTATTTGTGAGGATTGCGGAACGCTATTAGTACACAGTAATCCAATTACACTTGAAAGTATGAGAGACGTGCATAATCAATTGTGCCCTGTTAAAAGACAAAAACTTATTTCTGCTGCACTGGTGGCCACACCAAAGGAAACTAAACAAATTCTTGCTTCTCCACAATCTCAAGGTGCCAACACGGCACCAACTCCAGCACAATCTCCTGAGTTAGTTGCAGGACAACCAGCAACCTCAGCTGGAGGAGTGACCACCATATCATTATCAGGAACCGGAACTTCCTATTCGAAGATAGAAGGACCTATTGATCCATCGTTCAAGTCAAAACGACAAATTGCTGGACAATTTCAAGGCATAAACGTGTGGGGACCTAAAGATCCTCCTGGGCAATTGGGAATCTGGGGAACAGAGGTATGTGTAGATTTTGACATATGCATTGCTGATGGTGCATGTATCGAAGCATGTCCTGTTAACGTGTTTGAGTGGCTAGACACTCCTGGACATCCAGCATCGGATAAAAAACCATTCATGATTCGAGAGAAAGACTGCATATTCTGCATGGCCTGTGAAAATGTGTGCCCACCTCAATGCGTAAAGATATTCACAAAATGACATGATTATTATATTTAGCACTACAATACTAAAAAAACAAAAGTCTTGAATCAAATTTTCCTGTATGCATTACACTAATTGCGATAATAATTCATGAGCAAAAGATTCAAGCTCGTCGCTACTGGGGGTACGTTTGATATTTTACATGAAGGTCACTATGCCCTACTTTCAAGATCTTTTCAGTTAGGTGAACGTGTAATAATTGGTATTACCAGTGATGACTATGCTCTCAAGGAAAAGTGTTGCAAAACAATTCTTCATGGATATGATGAAAGAGTAAGACAATTAGAGCAAGCAATCCATTCAAAATTTGGTGAGGTCAAATATACAATAAGTAAACTTGAAAATTTCTATGGTCCCACGGTATTATCCAACGAAGTCGAGGCTATTATCACCAGCCAAGAGACAAAATCAAATGGAATAAAAATAAATAAAATACGTAGGAAGAACGGACTTAAACCACTCAGGATAATTACTGTGCCAATGATTGAATCCCAAAATGGGTTGAGGCTTTCATCGAGCAGAATTCGCGCAGGTAAAATCGACAGCAAAGGCAAATTGTTAAAAGTTGATTGAGGTTTTTGTAATTAGTTTTGGATTCGCCTTGTTTTAATACCAAAATACTCATACTTCGTACGTTATCAAACAACGAAAATCACACCTGTTAGAAAGCTCGATACTAGAAAACACGGTCAAAGAAACAGTACCATGATCGTCAAATGGAAATTCGATTTGGATAAGACAGGATAGTCTGAGTGAAATTAGGTTGGTGTTCCAAGCTGTTCCAAATGTAATATGCACGATTGATGTGTATATACCAATGGTGCCGAATTATTTTCGCTATCTCTCGTTTTCTAAATCTCGAGTATATTGTCTACATAGCACACCTGCAACTTATGATCATCACGACTTATTGACTTTATTGATTTCTTTTTGAATGTAAGATCCCTTACGAAACCGTTTAGGGTGTTGGCACATCCAATATCTCTCATTATCACGGAGTGACATGATTTGTCCTTTAACATGATAACAACTTCGCTTTCAACAGTTTTCACAATACCCAGCACATAGGTCAATTCATCACTTGTGTGTGATAACATACCTTCAAGTTTTTCTGCCTCATAGGTATCAAGGCATTCAAGAATAATAGAATCTGCCAATTTTTTTATCAATCCTCTCGATGTTATCGCTATTCACTTTTCATACATGAATTGTGACACCATATCTCTCGCCTTTTCTCTACGTTTCTGAAATTCAGTAAGGAATGATACGGAGTTATTCGAGAGATCTTGCTTACATTCACCACATAAGAGATTTCCGCTCCTACACTTTAATGCTCTCTCCTTCGAATCTTTAGGATTGTCAAACATATACTGCAGATAAGAGAAAACTGGACAGCAATCAGGATTACCGCCTAGTTTCCTCTGCATAGCTACAGTTGGTTGTCCTCCAGTAAAGGCTACTGAGATCTTATCTTCTATTGTCTCAGAGTCATCAGTTGTAAAGACCGCCGTTTTGGGTTTGGATGATGACATTTTTCCAGATGTTTCGAGTGATGGTAAAAATTTGCTATGAATTTGGGCAGGTTTATAATAACCCATTTTCTCTGCAATATCACGCGTTATTCTCCAATACGGATCCTGATCAATTGCTGCGGGTATCAAAACTGGGGTTGGTTTGTTTTCTATCAATGAGGGTAAGAAACAAGGCACCGCTTGAATTGGAGGAAATCCTATCATTCCTATATTAGTTGAATTTGTAAAGCCAAACACGGCTCTTGCTGTAGAAAAAGTGATCCTTTTCGCTATTTCGAGTGCCATGGGGTATAGATGTTTAATATGTTTGGTATCGACTATGATCTTTGTTATTTCTGGTTTAAATCCGATTGCTATAATGTCTAATATATTTTCATCAGTAAAAACAGATATCTCGGCCATCGTCTTATCGTGTCCATGTAGGAATTTTTCGTCATCGGTTAGTTGGAACAGCAGCGGGGAGTCGAATTTGTCTTGCAAATACTTTGTAAACAACCAAGGCATCAAATGACCTAGGTGAACCATGCCTGAAGGACCCCTACCGGTATAAAGATAAAATTTTTCTCCCTTTTGATACCTATCTAGTATCCAGTCAAAATCACGATGTGAGAAGAAGAAGTCGAGTTCTAAAAGCGGATGAATGTCGCCTGTTATAGACTCTAACTTTTTCAATAGGTCCCCTGTTATCCTTTGAGTTCCAAATTTTTCGATCAGTTTATCATAGTTAACTGAACCATTCACCGACCAAGGGGTAACATCAAATTCGTTGTCTTCGTTTCCTGCGCTTTCTTTTCGAAACTCTGAAGTCATGTCAGTTTCTGTGCTAAGTAGAACTGAGGTTTAAAGGTTTAAAAAGTCTACCTCTCCTGACTCTTTCATCTTCAGATGGCTCAGCCTTCCTTACACCCTATCGAAAAGAAAATTCTTCTCCTACTAAGCAGTAGACCTACTCAAACTGCTGACATTGACGCAATTACAAAAGAATTGAACATGTCCATAGACCAAGTGCGACGAGGAATTGAATGGCTAAAGTTTAAGAATTTAGTTAGAATCGTTACCGAGACATCTACATATCTCAGCACACTTTTGAAGGAAGGCACACCGGAATCAAAATTACCTGAAAGAAAGATTGTAGAACTCATCTCAACGATTGGTGGTGATTCGGTAGATATAAAGGAGCTCGCCAGTAAGAAAGAGCTTTCTCCATCAGAATTTAGTGCAGGTTTGGTGTATGCGCTCAAGAACGGTTGGATCAGAAAAATGGGTATTACCGTTACTCTCGATAGATCCTCTCAAAAACCCTCCCCTGAAGAAAAATTATTACAAAGGTTAATGAAGGAAAAGCAGATTGACACCTCAAATTTGGAAAAAGATGAGATCCCCGCTTATCAATTGCTGAGGAAACGACCAGGGTTTATAGTTGAAATAAATGAAAGCAACCATAAGATCTATCTATCACAGGCAGGACATAATATTTCCCAGACATTAACAGAATCTGATTCTAAGGTCGAAGTGATGAAGATCACCTCGGAGCTACTACGTTCTGGCAAATGGAAACATTTGAAATTCAGCGGATTGGATGTTTCTGCTCCGGTTCAGAATCATAGTCTCGGCAGGACCCACCCTCTGACAGATTTGATAAGCGAAGTAAAAGAAATCTTCGTGTCTATGGGCTTTTTGGAGATTGAGGGACCTATGATCCAGTCTAGTTTTTGGAATTTTGATGTTTTGTTTACACCTCAGGATCATCCTGCACGTGAGATGCAAGATACGTTCTATATTCAAGGTAACATTCCTACCGAAGACATTAACAATACTATTGTAAAAAGAGTTTCAGATATACATTCAAAATGTTGGAAATATGAATGGAACATTGAAGAGGCCACGAGGTATGTGTTGAGAACTCATACAACAGCAGTAACACTAAGATACCTAGCCGATAATAGACAGGACGAAGCAAGAATTTTCTCAGTCGGCAGAGTTTTTAGAAACGAAAAAATGACATATAAGCACCTAATGGAATTCCACCAAGTCGAGGGAGTGGTAACGGGCAAAGATCTTACTCTGAGGGACTTGATGGGATTGCAAACGCTTTTCTATTCAAGGCTTGGCATAAAGAAAGTGAAATTTTGGCCAACCTATTTTCCTTATACAGAACCATCTCTTCAATCTATGGTCTTTATTGAAGAAACTGGCAAATGGATTGAATTATTCGGCATGGGAATATTTAGACCAGAGGTAACCGCATCTGTGGGGCTCACTGGTAACGTTTTAGCATGGGGTGGCGGTCTTGAAAGAATAGCTATGATACGATATGGGTTAAACGATGTACGAGAACTGTATGAAAATCGATTGTCGTGGTTACGGAGTGTTCCAATTTGCCGGTTGTAAGCTTTCCTGTTCAAAAGATTGAAGAATTGTTTCCTGGATACGAGGTTATTCGAATAGTAGATATGTTACCTTACATAGGACTCGATATAGAATATGTTGATGAGAAGGAAATTAGAGTGGAATATAGCCCGAATAGGCCAGATTTTTCGTCATATTATGGAATTACTAGAAGCCTGAAAGGCCTTCTTGAAATAGAGATTGGGATACCCAATGTCAATATCGTTCCAGGCAAAGATTATGTGATTCGTGTTGATAAATCAGTTTCCCACGTAAGACCATTCATTGTTGGTCTTGTAGCAAAAAACGGCAGTCTAGATGATGAATCGATAAGAAACCTCGTAGGAATGCAAGAAGATCTTCACAATGGTCTCGGAAGGAGAAGAGCTAAAGCATCTATTGGTTTTCACGATCTCTCACAAATAGAATTTCCTCTAAGATATGACACTGTTTCATCTAAAACTTCGTTCTCACCTTTGGGATTCAAAGAAGAGCTTACCGTAGCTGAAATTTTGAGAGAGACCGATGCAGGAAGAAAACATCGCAAAATCTTGGGGTCCACAAAAATCTTTCCTGTCCTTATTGATACTTCGAGCCAGATCATTTCACTTCCGCCGATAATTAACAGCGACAGCACAAAAATCAGTCGTAATTCCAAAGATTTATTCGTCGAAGCCACAGGCACTAATTTATCCCTACTAGAGGATGTGCTGGCAATTATGGCAATCACCCTATCCGACATGAAATTTGACATAGAAAGCGTGGTTATTATTTATGGTAAAGAAAGTATAGTATCTCCCGATCTGCAACTAAGAAAATTTGAAGGACTGGAAATGAGTTACATAAGCAAGGTCCTCGGCCTTCAAGTAACACCAGAACTTGCTCTAAAATGTCTCAAGAAAAGTAGGCTTGATGGCTTGATTGATGGTTTCAAAATTACTTGTAATGTTCCCCGTTATCGTACCGATATTAGTGATGCTATTGACTTGGTGGAAGATATTGGAATAGGCTATGGAATATTCAATCTAGACCCTACCCTTCCTTCGTCCAAAGTATCAGGAAAGCGGAGTCACAACACAATCATATTTGAAAAGATCAGACAGATCCTCGTTGGAATGGGATTGATAGAAAACGTGAACTTCAGTCTTATTAGCAGGACACTTGAACATGAATTTGTGAATCAAGAAAATGATTATAGAAATGTCGTATCAGTAATCGGATCAAAAAGTGCGGAGCACGAAATCTTAAGAAGTTCTCTTCTTCCATCTTTACTAGAGTCCTTATCTCATAATATTCATGTAGAGTATCCACAAAGGCTTTTTGAAATCGGAAAGGTGTTTTCGTTAGATGAAGACCCTCTTGAAAGGTGGAGTCTCTGCTCCGTTATAGCACATGATGAAGCGGATTACACGGAAGCGAAATCAATTGTTCAGACTTTGATGGCCGTTGGGCTCGGAAAAGAACTTGAAGCTCTTCCAGCTGTAAACCCGATCTGTTTAGAAGGTAGAGGAGCATACTTGTATGCAGCAGATACAAAAATTGGAGTTATTGGAGAGATCTCTCCGTCAATCATTGAAAATTTTAAAATCCGGGTTCCTGTTGCGGCGTTTGAAATAGATTTAACCAAGGTGGTTATTTGTCTTTAGATTCAGCAGTATGTTTATAACGTCTAACCTCGAGATCACGTTATCCTTGTTCCATCCAGGAGATGGCAATGGTGCCCCGTGATAGAGAGTGCACTAGGAGGGTACACATGGTGTACGGCTACCAATGACTAGATGTGGGTCAGAGACGGGGTATATCTCTTACTTCCAGATGACCTTTTTTGTAAGTCCCGGACGATTCTGGTTACGAATTTTACTTTGAGAGTTGATTCAAATGACCTAGCCGGATATCCAAATTCCAAGTAACTGGTTATTATGACTTTAATGGAAACGTGTTGAAATGCTGTACTCCAATCCCTTTGCCTCTTCAAATGACGAATACTCAAAATGCTACGATGTACAACCTTCAAAAAAGATACTTAAGAACATATGAGAGGTGAATTGTAATACTTAATTTGATCCACTCTTGGTTATAATATTACATTTTTAGATCCCAATTTATAGATACTTTCCAATTCGACTAGTTCGTCAAATCACTGAGGCACTTTACTATTAAATACCTGATTTCTTCAGGTATTTGATACTCTTTTAGAATCTCTTGGTGATTTAAGAACAAGTTTTTCCTAAATTCGGGATCTCCCGCAGCCCTCTTTAGTATTCTTCCCACAACTTGCAAACTTTCATTGATGTTTTCGTTTTCCAAGTTTATGTCATAGTCAAATTCATTCATGTCAGATATAAGACTATGGAGTCAGTAAAATTGATATGAACAAAGAAAAAGTCAGTATACTGTGTTGGACCTGACACCTCTTGACCTGCAAAGTAGGAAAAAGTGGACGGTGTCCGGAACGTCCAGGGTAAAACCAGTTGAAGAAACCCTTAAGGAAGTTATCCCTCTTTCTGAGAAGATCGGGGTTACGAGACTAGCTGACATTACAGATATGGATATTTTAAAAATCCCGAATTATTCTGCGGTGCTACCAGGTACAGATGACTACATTTGGGTATATAGCGGTAAAGGTCTCACGAGGCACCATGCTCAGGCTAGTGCCTTAATGGAAAGTATCGAAAGATACTGTTCCCTTCCTTCAGGAGCACCAAAGAATATGATTCAGGGGTCCTATGATGACCTTTCCAAGAGATTCAACATACTTCACCCTTCAAGTGTTGTGGAGCCCATGACATTTGAGTACACCGACGACATGATAATGGATTTCCTTCCAGGTTTCGACCTTATAAATAAGGAAATCTTGTTGGTACCTGCACCCATTGCACTCTTCAAATATTCAGCGAGACAGCCAGCAGTAAATCCCTTCGCGTATCACCACACAAATGGCCTTGCTTCTGGCAATGTAATGGAAGAAGCAATATGCCACTCTCTATGCGAAGTTATAGAAAGGGATGCAATTAGCATGGCGCAACTCAAGGCCAGTGCAGTGCATTTTCACATTCTTAAAACAATTGAGAACTTTCTTAACTCGAATGGATATTATGTTACACCGCTTTCCGCAACCGAATATGTAGATGACAATTCTATTTTTCCCGACGTAGAAATCTGTGATATCGAATTCGAACCTATTATTAGACTTGTTAAGAAATTCCAAAAAGTGAATATCCCACTGATAATAAAGAACGTGACATCAGAGATAGGGATCCCCACTTTTAACGCAGCTAGCATAGAGTGGATTACGCATGATTATGGCTATCTAGCCGAAGGACATGGCACACATCCTGATGCAAGAATCGCGTTACTCAGGGCGATCACTGAGGTATCTCAAACTAGGGCCGCTAACATACAAGGAGCTAGAGATGACCTACGAAAAATTCCATACGGAGTAAACAACACTGATGATCAAAGGTCATGGCAATTCATGAAATCGAGGGACATTATTAAGTTCTCCGACGTTAAGTCTTTCATCAATGACGATATTTTAGATGATATCAAGTTGATTCTTACCAGACTTTGTGAATACGACTTAAATCAAGTAATAATTGTCAACCTCACTAATCCAAATGTTGGCATCCCCGTCGTAAGAACTATTGTGCCAGGCCTTGAAATGTACAAAATTACGAAATCGGTCATCGGTAAAAGGGGGCGAGCGTGTTTCAGGGTATGAACAGACCTATTGTATTTTTGGGTCCGAGTCTAAATTGGGAAGATGGACAAAAGATTTTAGATGCCGAATATAGAGACCCGGCAAAGAAGGGTGATTTTCTAAAATTGGCTACATTTTCTGAAGGAAAACGTCTTATTGGATTTGTTGATGGTGTTTTTTTACATGATTACCCTCCTTCACCCATTGAAGTTTACCAGCTAACGGTAATGCCAAATATTATGCTTGTTGGATCCTCTAGCCTTGGAGCATTAAGAGCTGTCGAACTTGAGAAATATGGAATGGTGGGTATAGGAAAAATATTTGAGCTTTACAGGAAAAAGATCCTCTTTGCCGATGATGAAGTTGCTGTAACCTTTGTTCAAGGAGAAAATACACTTCAATCTGAGGCTATGATCGATATAAGATTTAATCTGTTTCTTGCCAAAAGATCTGGCATTATTGACGAGGACTGCAGAAAAGTGTTAACAAAAGTTGGAAAGAACCTTTATTTCCCCTATCGTAACTATGATGATATTATCAGTATTTCGCAAAAAGAACATCCATCCCTATCTGAACAATTAGAAAAATTCAAACTCCATATAACGAAGAACAGGGACAGCCTTAAGGCTAGAGATACGATAAAATTGCTCAAATACTTGAAGATGTTAGCTGAATAATAAGATAGCAATTTTGTGAAAAAATCTACTGCAATACACGTGTATGATCTAGAAATATGGATCCATAATCGTATTAAAGTTGCCCAAAACTCTAGCCTTATTATTCATTCGGCAGAAAGATCCCAATAATTAGCGTCGTTAAATTCGTCAACTGGTTTGCCTAACCTTTTCCAATCCTTGAATGACTTGGAGTATAATCTTACATTCTTAACTCCAGCCATTTTCAGAGCATAGTAAGCAAGTCCTGACAAGGTACCAACACTACCACAATAGGCAATTACTTCTGATTCTGAAGATATGCTCCTGTTTTCCAGGAAACGCTTTATCTCAGAAGCAGTACGCAGAATACTCTCTTGTGTTCCCAGCATAGTGTAAGGGAGGTTGGTTGCACCGGGGATGTGTTCAGTCAAAAAGTTTAGCCTCTCTCTTGAATCCATAAGGATATTGTTTTCCGTTCCTGTGGTTCTTTCCACGTACTCTGCATCAGCGTAAATATCTTTGTTAACATTAAGAGAATGGTGTGTTGTAGGGAATTTGTTAATTTTCTTCTCTGTTTCAAGTCCATGTTTTTTCCATTGACTAAACGTTAGTTCAAGGAGTGAAGTATTAGTATGGCCCGCATACTGAAACGTCCATGCAACCCTTGCAGCCAGAGCACCAAAAGTATCGTCATATACAGCTACTGGCGTATGATCACCTATGCCGGCACCTTGCATAATGTTAATCACCTTTTCAGGAGTTTCGGCGTCAAGTACCAAAGCCAATGGGATTGAAACTGCACTCTCAATATGCCCTTTGTCGTATTCTTCGGTCCTGCGGACGTCTACGACACGTATGGCCTTTTTCCTGATTAGTGTCCTTAGAGTATCAACATCAATTAGGTAAGAGAGAATAGGTTGCACACTTTGTTCTCCTTTTTCCCCTTCGCTTGAAGAATTTGACTTTTTTGGTTTCTTTGAACTCCTGATCTCATAGTTGGGCTTGAGGACAGAATGAGATTTTTTTTTCTTGGCTGAAATTATTGTCGTTGATGTAGAAGTCAAGCAGCACATTCGCCCTTGGCAGTCTTGGCAGTAAATTTGACATCATTACCATAGTCACGATAAGCTTCTGGATCTTCAGTAATTGAAGGAAGATTTGTAACACTAGACAACGCCAATTTGATTTCGTCTAAATTCCTTACTTTTTTGTTTCCCTCACCTTTGACAATTCTTGTGATCCATGCATCAAAAGATTCGTTTCCTGTTCGCTCTTCCCTATAAATCTCTACAATCTTCAAAATTGTATCAATAACCCTTTTGGCTGGAACCCGCATCACAGTTCTCCCTAATTCACCGTTTTCTTCTGCACTACCACCAAAAAGCATCGTATAGGTAGGTGCCATTGCACCAGCTATTCTAGATGCTCCACCGTAGAATCCAATAGTAGCAATTTCATGTTGTGCACACGAGTTCGGACAACCACTAATCTTAATGGTACTATGCCTTAGTGAATCGTCTGTATCCAGTCCGAGTTGCAGAAACTTTAGTTGTACCTCTTTTGCTAACCTATGCGAATTGGTTATAGCCAGATTGCACGAAGTAGTTCCAGAACAGCCTACTGCAGACGCTATTGTCAGTGCACCTGGATTTGCCAAGCCAATACCTGAAAGTTTGTTGTAAAAATTCGGCAGATCCTCAGTCCGAACAAATCTGATAGCGAAATTTTGATTTGGAGTATTCCGTGCCGATTGTTCTTCTGAAAGATCACGGATTATACCAGCCAAACCTCTCAATTGACTCGATGTAATGTCTCCTGCGCCCAAAGTTACGAAAACTACATTATACCCTTCCTGTCTTTGAGCCAAAATATTCGTGTGCAGCCATCTATCGTACGTAGGGGTATCAAGATTGATTCTATCGTTAATGACTGGAAGTTTTTTCTTTGATCGGGTCGACTCAGACAAGCGTCTTGAGATATCTATTTCTGATTTAACATCAAAAGACCGGGCAGTTGAAAAAGATATAGTCATTTCGACATTGCTCCTTTCCTTGAGAACCAGTTGTTGGAATTTGGTCCATCCCATTTCGTGGACGAGATATCTCATCCTATTTCTAGCCATATTTTCACGATTTCCATATCTATCGAAAAGCCTTATCACGGCCATGCAAGTCGCCAGAACCTTGTCTTCAGGAGTGAAATCTTCTAGTTCATGGCCAATGAAAGAGGCAGCACCAAGACCACCGCCCAGATATATTTTAAATCCTCTTAGTTCTTCCTTCTTTAATGGAACAAGCCCAATATCTGCCACTCTCATTAACCCGTGTTTCTGGCAACACCCAAAGTTAATCTTGAATTTACGGGGAAGATTTTGACACATGGGGTTTCGAAGAAAGAATCTAGCAACTGCCATAGCGTAGGGTGTCGGATCAAACAATTCCTCTGGACATACACCTGCAAAGTGACTGCACATTACGTTTCTAACCGAATTTCCGCAGGCTTCCCGAGTAGTCAATCCTACTTCAACAAGACCCCGCATTACCTCACTTACGTCCTCCAGCTGAACCCAATGTAATTGAATATTCTGACGCGTGGAGACGTGAGCTGATCCGATAGAAAATGCCTCAGCCAATGATGCAATCTTTTCTAATTGTTCTGGAGTTATCTCTCCACTCGGTATCTTTATTCTTACCATGCTGTAATTTTGCTGAAGGCGTGATCCATATGCACCGTGTTGAAGGCGGAATCGACGAAAGTCGTCTTCTGAAATTTTCCCCTGTCTGAAGAGTTTCACCCTCTGACTAAAAATGTCCGTCTCCTCTTCTCGGCCCCATCTAGGATTAGATTTGGGCGAATATAATGACTTCTTAGTGTGCGAATTATTAAGGACGTTCTTCAAAGATATCTATTTTCTCTTCCTACCTCAAAACCATATATTTTTTGTGGATACAGGTCATTTTTGTACCACAGTCATGAATTGATGGAATTTATTGAGCATAATTAGTTTATAATACCCTTAATTTTCTATCTTGAGCTTACATGGAATGTTACAGTTACTCAACAATGATGTATTAGTCAATAATCACTTATTCAGGGAATTAATATCCCAGTGGATGGGGAGAGATTTGAACTCTCGACCACCTGCGTGTGAGGCAGGTATCCTAACCAGGCTAGACTACCCATCCTGACTTTTTACGACTTGATTCGATTTTTTGCAGGTCGACGTTATATTAAAATCTTGATACACAGTATTCGTAGTGATCCAACCACTTACGTGGTTCTGACGGCATCGGCATAAGTTCCTTCTCCGAAGCCCTCAAGGTAAACCCTCTGTTCTGGCGTAAGAACATCTATTTGGAGACCCATGGACTCTAGCTTGGCTTTAGCAATTTCTTGATCTTGAGATTTTTCTACGTCATATACAGCTGGAGACAGAGATCCTTTCAAATTTACCAACTTTAAAACAGAAAGGAGCTGATTGGAGAAGCTCATGTCCATTACTTCAGATGGATGTCCTTCCGCAGCTGCCAGGTTAACCAGTCTGCCTTCACCAATCAAATATATTTTGTTTCCATTTTTGAGTAAATATTCCTGATTGTTGTCATTTATCTGTCTAATAGAAACAGATGTAGCTTCCAGATCATCTACGGAAATTTCTACATTAAAATGACCCGCGTTTGCCAAGAGCGTACCATCTTTCATCTTTCTGATATGCTGGCCTGTTACTACATCTTTGCATCCAGTAGTAGTTATAAAAATATCTCCTACAGATGCTGCCACATTCATTGGCAGTACGCCATAACCATCTAACTTTGCCTTCAAAGCTGCTATTGGATCAACTTCTGTAACAACCACATTTGCACCAAGACCATCCGCACGATTAGATATGCCTTTTCCCACATGTCCATAACCGGCCACCACAACATTTTTTCCTGCAATGAGAATATTCGTTGCTCGTATTATGCCATCAAGTGCCGATTGACCTGTGCCATAAACATTGTCAAAATCGTGTTTTGTTTCGGCATCATTTACTGCGACTATAGGATACTTCAATTTTCCTGCACTTTGCATGGCACGTAGTCTTATCACACCCGTCGTCGTTTCTTCAGTTCCTCCGTACACTGGCTCATCCTGAACATATCCATCGTTATGCATCTCGACTGTCAAATCAGCACCATCATCTACAGTTATGTTAGGGTTGATCTTCATTGCAGAATGGATATCGTCATAATACTGTTCTTTGGAAACACCTCTGCTTGCGAATATTGAAATTCCTTCTTTGGCTATAGATGCTGCAACATCATCTTGTGTACTTAAGGGATTGCAACCACACCATGCAATATCTGCTCCCAATGCCTTTATAGTACGAATCAGAACTCCCGTTTCCTTAGTCACGTGAAGACATCCGGCCACTTTTATGCCCTTCAGTGGCAACTTATCTTCAAATCTCTTTCGTAGATTAACCAAAACAGGCATATGAACTTCGGCCCAATCAATTTTTTTCGTTCCTTCCTCTGCGAGCGAGATGTCTTTGATCCTATAATTCATTCCAATTTCTGACAATTCACACCATATATTACTTTATCAGAACTGTTGTTGTTTAGACTTCCCAAGAGGCTATGCTCTGGTTGATCATTTACACGCGATCATACTCTTCCGAATAAAGATATCTTCACACAAGATAAATCACTTTAACAAGGCAAGTGTAGGTTTTTTTTACATTTGAAATTGGAATCTACAAAATCCAACAAAAAGACATGTGAAATGATCCAAATTTAGTTCAGGATTACAAATATCTAAGGTCTAAAATTAACTATGGAAGCGGCAAGTGTTATCCTATTTGGTCTCTTTTTGCATTCTTACCGATATCAGAAAGTATAAGAAAAACAGTTATGAATTCTAATTGTGAGAAAACTTCAGATTGCAGTCATTGGCTATAATAGTGATAAATCTAATTATTTAACCGATAAGATAGCCTACCAAGTTGGAAGAGCGATAGCAAAGGCGGATGCCGCTCTTATTTGTGGAGGTCTTGGAGGAGTAATGGAAAATGCGTGCAAAGGTGCCAAGGAACATGGAGGACTAACTGTAGGAATTATTCCCCAGGAGGATTTTACTTACGCCAACAATTTTTGTGATATTGTTATTGCATCAGGAATTGGATATGCCAGAGATTTTATTGTGGCAACTTCTGCAGATGGCATCATTGTGGTGGGTGGAGGCGTTGGGACTCTCCTAGAACTGTGCGTAGGGTATATGCTTAAAAAAACAATAGTCACCATTCCCAACACTGGGGGAACTGCAGAGATCTATGGTGGCAAATATCTTGATGAAAGAAAAAGAATACTTATATTGGCTGCTAGAGATGCGGAAAGTGCAGTTCAAATAATAGTTGATAGTAGTAAAAAATAGAATATTGCGTGCGCCGATCGAAAATTTATCACGTTTCTGGTAACATACTCACTTTAGATGTATCCTAACGAAGGGACGTCAAATAATCATCTGGTTTATAAAAGTCCCCGTACTTCGCATGCAGATCTTTTAGTGTATCTATGATTCTATTTATACCGACCTGTTCTCCTGTATGGAACAACGGATTTCTTAGACCCATTCCAAGTTTCAAGGCAATTTCAAGGTTTTCTACAGTGCAGGCTTTATTTGTAATGAGCCACGCCGCGTTATTCAAGGCAACAGACAATAACTTTATCGGATCATATGCATTTGAATCTTCTTCAGACAGTGAAACTCTCTCATACTGTTCACCACTGTAGGAATAAAATCCAGATCCCGACTTCTTTCCGTACTTTCCTTGGTCAAAAAGTTCTTTTATTTTTGGGTGAGGAAATATGACTTTTTTGTCTCTGGAAAACATTTCTGAAGTTGCCTTGTGGATTACATCCAAGCCGGTATAATCAGCCAGTTCAAAAATGCCCATCGGAAACGATAGCCTAAATTTAACTGCAGAATCCAATTGCGTCATTGACGGACCATCCCTATCTAAGCAGTATGCTGCCTCATGAACCAAAGGGATAAATATTCTGTTTACAATGAATCCTGGAACATCCTTACTGCACAATACAGGTACTTTTCCGACTCTTTTCACAAAATCTATTCCAACTTTGACAATTTGTTGGTCTGTAGTAACGCCAGGAATGACCTCTACAAGTTTCATAAGCTGTGGTGGATTAAAAAAATGAAGGCCAATGAACCTGTTGGACCTGCTGGTTAACGAGGAAATTTCAGTGATTGGCAATGTACTGGTGTTAGAAGCATAGATAGTCTTTGAATCTGAATGTTTATCCACCTCCAGATAGACCTTTTTCTTGAGCTCCATGTCCTCTGGTACTGCCTCGATAAGTAAATCAGCCCCACTTAAAGCTTCTTTCAGATCAACCACAGGATGTATCAGGCTGTAAATAGTTTCAGAATTAGCCTGCGTAATCTTTTGTTTCTGTACAAGCTTGTCAAGTGACCACTTTATTTTACTCATCGCGCTATCAAGAAATTTCATGTCAACGTCACGCAAAGTTACTTCAAATCCCGCCATGGCTGAGACCTGAGCAATTCCATGACCCATTATACCTGAACCTAAAACAGTAATTTTATTAATTTCTGTCACAGTGCCCCTATTCGGACGTACGAGACTTTTAATGTTACGATGGCAGCATACATTACTGAATTGATTTTGATCTGGTGATCGGATTCATGGATCCAGACGGTTAACACTATAGCTACTGGATTTCACCAAGTTCTTCTTTGTTAGAAAATGCTGCGGTCATGTTCATTTTTATGCATCGTAAAATATTTGTAGTTTGCCCATCCTATGATTAAAATGAGCTGTCAAAATATCTTGAGATCGTCATCTTAACCGAACATTCACAGTTAATCATTCGCCTTCGCATTCAGTGCATTATTATTCAGACTACTCATAATTAATCCTGTGCGAGCTTATGTACTTTTGTTGAATCAGGATGATCCTAAGAAGTGCACAGCTCTTAGATTAGTGAAGACAGGTTTAGCATCTCCTATCAAATCCTTGGCAAATGATATGATTGTTTTAAATCCTTTTGCGAATCGTGTTCTTTGTAGGGCTGACAGTAGCCTGGCAACGTCAATGTGCGGCATAGATTGCTCTTGGAATTTAGCTGAATCTGTACTAAAAGTCAGTAGATTCTCGAACAAAGGTATTCTAAGAAGGGTTCCTTTTCTCCTCGCAGGAAATCCCATCAATTATTCTAAGTTGGGAAGATTATCTACAGTAGAAGCATTATCAGGTTGTTACTATATTATGGGATATAAAGATGTGGCGCAGATATTTTTAAATAAGTTCAAATGGGGCCACACCTTTTTAGAACTAAACAAGAACGCATTAGATGATTATTCTCTTGCAACAAATCCTGGAGAGATAGTAAAGATAGAAGAAGAATACTTTGGAAATTATAATCAGTGGAAAGAATATAATGTATCAAAAAAATAGATTTTATCTTTTAAGTAACATTTCATTTATCAATATATTTATTGTTCACGTTGAGTGGAACCAACCACTCTAAAACGCGATCCAGATCCTTACTGGTTATTGTGACTCTAATAGGACCCAGTGAGGATTCGACGCTACTTTCGACTATTGCTATAACGCCAGAGTAGGCGGCTTGTTTGTTCAATAAAAACCAGGTTTTGTTATTGCTACGGTTATATTCATATAATCTTCTTAGTACTCCGGCTGAAAATCGTGATTTCACGCCCACTCTGATGTGGTGTAGGGCATGAAGACCTTCAGTTTTAACCGTTGCTAAATTGCCATCTTCATTAATCTCAGGAGAACCGCCGTTTACTGAATTTATGAGACATTTGATGACCCTATTTGGTTCTTCTGATGGATTAATTATCGTCTCTGCTGCTACATACACTTCAAAGTTTGGGTACAATTCTTCAACTAAAATCAACTTACTAATCATTAAACTCTTTCTTTAAGCTCCCCATTCTCCAATAGCCATTTTTCGATAACTGCTAATCCCTGTTGACACAACTGATCAATGGTTATTATGTTATTGGATATGGTCTCATCAGCCAGCGCTATTGCTTCACTTATTCCCACAGTTAGTTCCCTCCTATCCCGCTCAGAAAAATCATCCTCCTTATCAGGTGCATCTGATCTTGCTCTCTCTTTGACATGTTTGAAGCGGACTAGAGTGCAGCCATGAATTGCCAGTAATTTGACTCTCCCCACAGATTCCAAAACTTTCATTTCCTCAATGTTCCTTATGCCATCTACAATTACGGCTTTCACATGAGGTGAGCTTACAATAATAGACCTTATCCTATCGAGAACAAGATATGCAATAGCCCCGGATCCCCTATCCCTTCGAAGTTTTATCATTAATTTTCCTAAATTAACATCTGTCAGTTCCAAATTTGCGCTCTTAGCAGCTTCACGCACAGCATCTCCCATTATTACCACGCGTATTCCTTTTCTGAACAATGATTCAGCAAGAGTAGATTTTCCTGCCCCAGGCATTCCAGTAAGACCCACTACTAACACATCCTTGGACATCCGTTAATTGATAGTAAATCTACCATACTATAAAGATAAAAATATCTGAACCCATGTATTGAATCAAACATTCGGATTTAAGTACGTCACATCACGTTTTCTACCCCTAATGTTTGTTGATGTATACTGAAGTCTTCAAGTTGCCCAGTTTAACAGATTTTTTGCTGCTAGTTGGATATCTCCCGATTTTATGGTCCTTCTACCTGCGTGATTACTTAGGTCCACTGCCTGACGAGCAATCTTTGTAGCTACTTCTTCAATTATCTTCCGGAGCTGTTCTGCGCTTTCGTCACTAACCCTCTCAGCACCGGATTTCTTTAGTATCCTATACATTGCAGCAAGACCGAGTTCTGGACTCGACATTTTCCTAGTTTGTTAATCACTTTTAAAATAAGAAGATGGGTTAAATAATGCAGAGCACTGAATTAATTCGTTGCAACGTGTCACCGCAATCTTACTCCATTGGCAGCCTGCATCAACCAATAGCTTGAATGCCCAATTATAGACAAATAAGCTATCCTAGTATGCGTATTTATCAACAATGCTACTGCCTACTATCATATTCCCTCAACTACATACGATACTTGAGCCATAAGATTTTATGGTTAATTGAGGATCCATTCAGTCAGCATGACCGCAATTTTTAGTAATTCAAGAAGGGATTGTTTCTATTGCGACAGGGATTGCACTATGGTTGCTCTGCTTCACTTGAGGATAAAGACGATGATTGTTCACTGCCACCTTAGCTCGGGTAAAACCTTCAATAATGGCCAGTGATATTCCTACCTTCTATAATAGAGTAAGACCTTCCATCTTAGGCGATTTGACTGGACTAAGCTGGAATACGATGGACTAGGCTGGAATCCAATGTTTTCCGATTAGTACATCTCGTCATGTATTTGTCCCAGTCCAACGCGTATTTCCGATTAAATCTCCTAAAGTCCAACTCTGTCTCCTTCAGTCCAGTCTAAATCCGTCAGAATTCTGACGAATTTTAGACGAAATGGGGCCTGCTAGACACATAGCCTTTTGTAAAATCCTACGCGTGCAGTTTATAGCGTGGATCATGTGAACAGAGACCGGCTCGGAGTTGCATTTGGCCCGATGGGATTGGGAACCACTGTCAATAAGCTACGTTTTAATGAATGAGATCAGAAAAAAGATTTGAATATCCATAATAACAGAGTGACTGAGCTATGGTTGCTGTGCTTCACTTGATGATGACGAAGATGATTGTTCACTGCCACCGTCACTGTTTTGGACGCTATTACCGTTATTTTCGCCGCTGTTTTGCTCTTCTTTGGGCTGGCTGGGTTCTTCTTCTTGTTGTTGTTGCTGCTGCTGATCATCTGAATTTTGTCCTTTGTTTTTATCTTCATCGGATGAGGGTGATTCCTTACTGTCATTACCTTGGGCGTTATCGCCGTTGCTCTTGTCGGGGGTGTTTTGTCGGTCAGCAGGCGCGCTGGATTTTTCTTGCTGCTCTTGCGGTTCTTTGTCGGAAGAGTCTTTAATGTTCTTGACTTTAATTGAAACTTCAGCATTCTTGCTATCAGCCGCTCCATCATTCACTGAACTTGAAGCTATGTTTCCCGTCCTAATTTTCATCGGGAACATAGATCAAGGTGCCCGATGAACTTGAGAATTCGACTATTCGACCATGCGATGTCTCACTTTCAAGGCTGAACCGCAAGTTATCATCATCTGGGTCTCTGGCCTTCAGACTAATCTTGACTTGATTGTTCTCATTTGTTGAAACAATCTGATCTTGAGCCCTTGGAATATAGTTTTAAATTTTACTTGGTTGAACTATAACTCCTGCGGATGCTGCTGCGATGTCGCCACGATCGTGAGTAACTGAATAAGAAAATATCTCTGTCTCTGCCCACCCCTGGCAAATAAGTAATTGTTCCATTCGGATTGACTACAATTGTTCCATGACGAGGTGGACTGAGGCCCATAATGTGACGAGCATGGGTTAAAAGTGAGACGTCAAAAAAGAACTCATAGCCTGAACGCGTTACCTTTTTGGATACGTTAATGACGCTCATGAAGTTCACTATCAATCGATATTGTGTGGAAAATGTGAATAGTTCTTCATGAAGCTTATTCTGACAATTTCAATAAAGTAATTGTCATTCGGTACAGATCTGTACAAAGACCTCAAGTGAGCATTCTGATAATGAACTATTATTTGTTCTATTTTAGAATTACGTCTGCGAGACGATCAAGATTATCATGCCAACTTGCAGAAGGTGCACCAATTCTTAACATTTGATCAATGATTATTTTTAGTCTTCATAATATATCAAATATGTTAGCCTGTCATTTTTGATAGTGCATTTTTTACTTTATTTACCAGATTTAATTCGACGAGGCCGCATCCCGTTAAAATCTTGGAGGAACGCCAATATAGCGGTATAATCGAGTTCGGAGTAACCTCTATTTTTTGCGGCTTGATACATCTGTTCGGCGAGAACTGAAAATGGCAGACTAACGTTTAGAGGTTTCATGGAAGCCAGAAGCAGTTGAAGATCTTTTAGCATATTTCTAAGATGGAAGCGAGGCTCGAAATCATTCTTAATCATTTTGGGACCCTTTCTCTCACTCAGGCTAGTTTTAAAATACGTCGAATTGAATATTTCAATAAAAATACGAGGATCTATTCCTGCCTTTCTTACGTATAATATAGATTCTGAGAGAGCAATTCCAATAATGGCTATATTCATGTTTAAAGCCAGCTTAACATAATTTGCTGCGCCATCAATTTTCCCAATGTAAAATATAGATCTCGCGATATTCTCAATCACTTCCATATTTTTGTCTATACTATTCTTGTCGCCAGACATGATGGCGACCAAGTCACCCTTCCTTGCGACATCTGGACCACCCATTACTGGCATCTGAAAAGATCGTATGCCATTCTTCCTCAAGATCGTCGCACATTCAATTGACTCTTCTGGAGAAATAGTACTCAAGTTGCCTATAACAAGTTCTTTGTTGACACTATGAATTAGTCCGTCATTCCCTAAGCAAACTTGTTTGAAAGCAGTACCATCTGTTACACATACTAATGCAAAACTGCATCTATTGCCAAGTTCCTTGGGACTGCCAATCCATTTCCCACCGTTTTTAATTATTTTGGATGTTTTGTTCCTTGTGCGATTGTGTACATAAAGCTCGTGACCAACTTCTAGCAACCTATTGGCAATTTCAGATCCCATTAAACCGGTACCTACTAACCCTACTTTCATAACTACACAAATTTGATATAATTCAGATTTAAATTATTCTCACCGATATTAAAAGGCCTTAGGCAAAATGGTCCTAGTAGGATCAATAATTGCAAATTAGGCGTATGTTCACCGAAAAATAGTATCGAAACTCAACGTATGTCAACCCGCATTGACGTCGTTCAATTAGAGATCTGATTGAATTCGTAATTTTAAATTTTGATGAGTGTGATTCGAGATTCGGTTTTTGCTAAAGGCACTGGATGCATAGATTGACGAATCAAATTGGTATCATTTCAATCGCCAATCATTATTACTGGATGAGGAATATAGCATGATAATTGTACTATGATAATAGATTCAGTGTAACTAGCATCAAATTATGGTCAATTTGAGCATTACATTTTTATTTTGCCTAGACAATATTTAACTGAGGTTTTTAGATTT
>JALZOS010000308.1 GCA_030913755.1 Thermoproteota archaeon
GGTCTAGTCCAAAGATAGATACATTAGTACATATAGAGATCGTTGCTCAGGAAGGGCATACGGTGGAATAATTCTAGTGAAAAATGAGGATCATGAGTGGTAAATAATGAGCGCTATCAAAAATGTGATGAAAAATAATTACAAGATGATGGAACTTGACGAATACCTAAATGCCACCTTAAAGGATGCAGGTTATGGAGGGTCAGAGATCCAGAAAACTCCAATAGGTACCAAAATAACATTGTTTGTTACTCGTCCCGGTCTTGTAATAGGGAGAAAGGGTGCAGGTATTAAGGATCTAACCACAAGATTAGAGCAGCAATTTGGTTTGAGTAATCCCCAAGTTTCTGTAATGGAGGTAACAAAACCGGAATTAAATGCTCAGATAATGGCAAATAGAATTGGACAACTTGTAGAGAGAGGAACTGCGTTTCGACGTGCAGCTCTTTGGACTATTAATACGATAATGGAAGCTGGTGCCTTAGGTGTAGAGGTAACTATTTCAGGTAAGCTAAGAAGTGAACGTTCACATTTTGAAAAGCACACTTCCGGTGTTGTTCCAAAGAGCGGCGACGTAGCAGATAAGGTGGTTAGAACGAGCATCTCGCAAGTGCTGACAAAAATGGGCTTATTGGGAATTAGGCTGAAAATTGCCTTGAAAGAAGATTTGCCGCGAGACTTCCAACTTCTAGATGAAGTTACCGGCGCGCAAGAGACTGCCCCTGAAAGGGAAAAAGAAATTGCTTCTCAAGAAGTCAAACCCGCATCCCCGCCTGCAGATAAAATTTTACCTCAAACTAAAGTTGAAGAACCAGTTTCAGGGAGTTCTTCCATCACTGTAATCAACGATAATAAAAATGGTGAAGTTGTAGCTAGTGGAGATGTGGTTAGACTAGAACAAGATGTTTCCAATGAAATAAAGGAACAGGAACCTAAGGGATGATGAAAGATCTATGGGAAGGATGAAACTAAATACTTTAAGAGAGTTTAATGATGTAGACCTTAGAGCAAAACTTCTAGAGCTTAAGGCTGATCTATCTAAGTTAAAATCAGAGAGTGCTAAGGGTACACTCAAAAAGGAAACCGGCAACATAAAGTGGACAAGACGGGACATTGCACGTATAATAACCATAATTACTGAAAGAAAATCGGTAAAGAAGTGAAGTGAATTGTTAGAACAGATTCAATTTATCAGCCCAAATACACGTAGGTGTGATAGATCAGTCTTGCTACTTGATAAAAATAAGTGGAAGTGATTTGAGTCGAGAACAAGCCAGAACATTCTAAAACACGAATTTGTCGGTATGGAGGTTCATGTCGAATATGGATCGGCAAGAATTCCCAAATCGTGTGAGGGAATGATAATCTACGAGACTAAGAATACTTTTGTCATAAGAAATGCCCAAAAGCCCAAGACGATTTCCAAAGTCTCCATCAAGGCAATGAAGCTGCGACTATCTAATGGCGTTTACTTTATAAAGGGCTCTTCATTGTTAGGAAAACCAGAAGATCGTATCTTTCGATAATGGATTGATTTATGATGGTGAAAAATATTGGATTAACAATTGTTCCCCCAAAAAGGACCTGCGAAGATGAACTTTGCCCGTTCCACGGCAAACTTCCAATCAGAGGGAAGTCACTAGTTGGAACGGCAGTAAGTTGTAAAGCACATAAAATGATAGTTGTTTCACGGGAGTACCCAAGACCAGTTCAAAAGTACAAGAGATATGAAAGGAGTAGTTCTAAAGTCCATGCATTTCTTCCGACCTGCATAGATGTCCAAGAAGGAGATGAAGTGAGAATTGCTGAATGCAGACCTTTGTCTAAAACAATTTCATTTGTAGTCGTAGAGGTGTTAGCAAGAAGTGGCATCTAAAAGCAGAGCGGTTTCCTCTAAAGGCGTCGAAGAGTTTAGACCCTACATAACAAGGGCGCTGCCCACTAGTGCAAGTCTCACATGTGCTGATAATACTGGTGCTAAGATACTGAGAATAGTGCAAGTAACTCGATACAAGGGAAGGCATGCTAGGCAGCCCGCTGCGGCAGTTGGGGATTTTGTTACAGTCACTGTGAAGAAAGGTAATTCAGAACTACGTAAACAGATTTTTGGAGCAGTTATTATAAGGCAGAAATATGCAATTAGGAGATTGAATGGTGTGCGTGTAACGTTTGAGGACAATGCCGCCGTGCTTGTTACTCCAGAAGGTGAGATCAAGGGAACGGACATTAAGGGGCCCGTAGCTGCTGAGGCGGCGGAGAAATGGCCGAGGATAGCCAATTTGGCTTCGCTAATAGTTTAGGTAGGTATGATGATAAGGAGATCTGAGATAGAATGGTGTTAGAAATATGAATGCAGAGTTGGGTGTGTACAAGCACATAAGGGACAAAGCTCTAAGCTCAAATTTGGCTACTAACTTGAGGGAGCAATATGGCAGAAGAAGCATGAGGGTTACTAAAGGAGATACTATAAAAGTGCTAAGAGGCGAATATTCGGGGATAGAAGGGAAGGTAGAAAAAGTGAACACAAAGCGAGGAACGTTGGCAATAGAAGGCGTTCAACGAGAGAAGATAAGAGGTGGAAACGTAAAAGTACCTATTCATCCATCAAACGTACAAATTGTGGCACTAAAGCTTGGGGATCCTTTTCGGCAAAAGAAGATTGAGAGGGCGAAGCAAAAAGACCGTGGAGCAGGTGTCGCGACCGGTAAGAAGAAGAATTCCAAATCCAGTGACAATGGCAATACCAGTATAGAAAATAAAGATGATTCAAGCTCTAAACCACGACCCCAATCAAGACGCAAATCGAAGAGGAAATTGACTGATAACAAGAAGGAGACAGAATAAAGTTGGCTAAAAAGGGTGGAGACACCAAACTTAAGAGGCAACTCGCTCCCGCCTTCTGGGAAATAAGCAGAAAGGAGAAAAGATTTGCTATTACAATCAAACCCGGACCACATGCAAAACAATCCTCATATCCCTTGGCCATAATTCTTCGGGATATCCTACACGTAACAGAGACATTACACGAAGTAGAAAAATCTCTCAATAAAGGTCTGATAATGCTCGATGGAAAAATTGTCCGGGATCCACATAGAGCAGTAGGTCTTATGGATGTAGTAGAGATTGTTCCTTCTCAACAATCATACAGGTTGGTCCCGACGAATGGGAAACGGTTATTTCCGATTCTAATAAACAATAACGAAAAGAATCTAAAATTAGCAAAGATTACTTCCAGAGTAACGATCTCAGGAGGAAAAAGCCAATATGGATTTCATGATGGTAAAACACTATTGAGCAACGAAAGTTACAACGTAGGTGAGACATGTTTGATCGAAATGCCCAAATTGTTGATAAGGGACCATGTCCCACTGGAGAAAGGAAGCATTGCGGTAGTTACCAGAGGGGAAAATGTAGGCACCATAGGGCAGATCCAGGAAGTTAAAGACGGGTTGTTTTCTCTCCCGAAACGCTTATTGATTTCAATAAATGAAAGGATCGTGGAATTGCCCGCTAGCATAGTTATGGCTGTTGGTAAATCTACAGCCCCATTAATTCAGGTGGCCAACTGAGGCATGTCTGATCTATCCTTGGCCAGAGATAAAAGTGACAATAAAGACAATAACATTGCTCCTACTGACGACAGGTCTATTTCCATGAAGAGAATAAACATAGCCAAGATAGTCGTGAATATTGGCGTTGGAAAGTCTGGAGAACCTATTGAAAGGGCCAAACATGCACTTCAGGAATTAACAGGCAAGAAGCCTACCTCCCGTGGAGCAAAGGAGAATATTAGGGATTTTGGCATTCATAAAGGTGAACCAATAGGAGCTATCGTTACTCTAAGGAAGAATGATGCATTTGAATTTTTGAAACGTGTTTTGGAATCAAAAAGAAATGTTCTGAATGCAGCTTCCTTCGATCCTTTTGGAAATATTTCTCTAGGAATACATGAGCATATCGATATTCCCGGTACTAAATATAACCCTGACATAGGAATATTTGGTATGGATGTTTGTGTGTCTCTTACGCGCCCCGGGTATCGCATTTCAAAGAAAAGGAATCCGAAAAAAATCGGTAAGAGTCATAGAATATCAAAAGATGAATCAATTAATTTTTTCAAAGAGAAATTTGGCGTAGAGGTAAGATAATGCCAAAACCAAGAGATTACACAATCACCGGAAGAAAGCAACTTCCTCATGGAAAAGGTACTCGCTGGTGTAGAAGATGTGGCTGTTTTTCTGGTCTCATACAAGCATATAATTTGATGTTGTGTCGACAGTGTTTTAGGGAAGTAGCAGAAAAATTGGGGTTTCAAAAGTATGAGTGAAAAAATAATAGGGGTCCGTGGAACATAGCATGCCCGCGTTAAACGTTCTATCAAATCTCTTTACTACTATATACAACAACGAATCTAGAAGAAAGAAGGAGTGTATCGTTAGCCCATCATCCATATTTGCAAGCGAGATTCTTCGTGTCATGCAAAAGGAAAGATACATTGGGGAATTTGAACAAATAGACGACAACCGGGTCGGAAAATTTCGAATTCAACTTCTAGCGAAAATAAACAAATGTGGAATTATCACACCCAGATTCAGTGTGAGAAAAGGCGGGTATCTCAATTGGGAAAGACAGTTTTTGCCTGCCTATAATATGGGCATACTTCTTGTATCCACTAGTAAAGGTATAATGACTCACCATGAAGCACAGGAACAGGGACTAGGGGGTGTCTTGGTAGGATATGTCTACTAACAATAAAGAAGAAGAGGCGATTGTCACTACTGTAGGAGTACGAGCAGGTGTGTCAATTACAAAAACAGAAAAGATCATTTCCGTAAAGGGCAAGCTTGGGACTGTCACCAAGGATTTTACGAGACTTCCTGCGACTCTGTCGATAGAAGACAATAATGTGAGCATCAAACCCTATGGGAAAAGAAAGAAAGACCTTGCGATAGCAAATACGGCAAAGAGCATTATTACAAACATGATGAAGGGAGTAGAGGAAGGCTACGAGTACAAATTGAAGATAGTTTACGCTCATTTTCCCATTACTGTTAAAGTCAAAGATAATGCAGTGTATGTCGAAAACTTTTTTGGGGAACGTTCAGCCCGAATTTCACATATACGCGGCAATTCGACTAAAGTAACTGTGCAAGGTGACGACGTCATAGTAACAGGACCTAGTTTAGAGGAAGTATCTCAGACAGCAGCTAACATAGAGTCTTCCACCAAGATAAAGAATAAGGATCTGAGAGTATTCCTTGATGGCGTATATATTTACTCTCGTGGCAAATAATATCTATTATTATCACCCATTGGTGGTCAGTTCACCATTCTGAAATATGGTCATACTTCAATTACCCTATTCGGATAATTTTTATATAAATCGGTGAGACGACTATCCATTGAAGGCTGTAATCTTGGCTGGAGGAATGGGAAAGAGACTAAGACCTCTGACAGATGATCGTCCAAAGGCAATGATAGAAATTCAGAGTATGCCTATAATTGAAAGACAGGTCAGATGGCTTTCTAAATTAGGAATAAAGGAAATTATTGTTTGTGTGGGTCATCTCAAGGAGAGGATAATATCACACCTGAATGATGGTCAACAATATGACGTGATGGTGAAGTACGTGGCCGAGAAAGAACCTCTCGGCACAGGTGGAGCATTGAGGAATGCGGAAAAAAACATAGTCGCAGACTCGCAGGATGAGGGCTTCTTCGTAATTAACGGAGATATCTTGACTGACATTAATCCTCTTACTTTGATCGATTTGGGAAGCAATTCTATCGCTCTTGTAAACCTGCGAAGTACGTTTGGAATAGGCGAAACAGACGACAGTGTTGTTTCCCACTTTGTGGAGAAACCAGCCATACATGACAAATGGATAAATGCAGGTATATACTATTTTTCTGCCGACGTTTTCCAGTATCTCCCAGAATTGGGAAATTTTGAAGTTACTACCTTACCTTCTCTCGCCAAGGAACGGAAGTTAAAAGCTCTGAAATATCCAAACAATTATTGGCGTTCTATTGACTCACATAAAGATGTTGAAGAAGCGACGGACGAATTGGCTCAAAAGTGAAAACAAACAAACAAATGAATCGTGAAAAGACCCGAATCGGTTACAATCCTAGCAGCCTCTTTGGGAGTCTTGATGTGATTAAATTTGCAAGATCAGCTGACCATTTTGTAAAAGCAGATTCTATCTGGATGCCTGAATCTTGGGGAAGGGAAGCATTCGTCATGCTAGGCGCCATTTCTCAAGTAACAAATAGAATAAAACTTGGGACTTCCATAATAAGCATTTTCGCAAGGTCTCCTGCTACAACATCAATGGCTGCTTCCACCTTAGATAGCATCTCATCTCACCGTGTGATCATTGGTATCGGTGCGAGTACACCAGTGTTAGCTCAGAATTGGCACGGAATAGAATTTCACGAGCCACTAAAGCGAATGCAAGAATTTGCCGAATGCTTCACGAAGATTGTAAGTAGTGATGACGTAAATTATGATGGCAAATTCTTTAGAATTAATAACTTTAGAATCATGAATCTATCCGCCAGGAAGAGAATACCTATATTTTTTGGTGCAGTAAACAGTGGGATGATCAATCTTGCTACGAAAATTGCAGACGGTGTTATACTATACCTACATCCATTGCACAGGCTAACAGATACTGTTCGAAGCATCAATTCTAATATTGAAAAATATAAGAAGGCTTTCGAAATATGTTGTGTCTTTATTACTGCGGTATCAGACCAATATCCTGAAACTGCTAGGCGGCGAGCTGCAAAGACTCTTGCATTTTATACTGCTGTGGGAAAGTATTACAGCAAGTTTCTGGCAGAAAACGGATTCCAACGCGAAGTTGGTGCAATAACTGAGGAGTACAAGAAAAATGGTATTGACCAAGCGGCAGATTGTGTATCTGAAAAAATGTTGAGATCGCTTACAATTTATGGAGATAGAGAAGAATGCGTAAGATCACTACGAGAATTCATGGCTACGGGCATAACCCTACCAATACTGCAAGTCAATCCTGTAGGAAATCCAGAGGATTCAATCAACGAATCCCTATTATTATCCAACCTTGTCTGATGTGGCTGTCGTCTCTTATAAAAGCGGAAAATTTAGGAAAAAGTCATCACTTTCATTGATGGAGTTGGCATGCGAACCATGCATAGAAATCTTCCAGGAATTTCCTCAATTCAAGGACGAAATAGATTGTGTACTTTTTTCAACTACCTCTCCGGTACAGTATAGTTCAGCGATCCTGTCTGAATATCTTGGCATAACGCCAAAAGTCTCACAGAGAATTGATAACCTTTGCAATTCAGGAACGCATGCTATAATTTCAGCATATTCACTCATTAGATCAGGATTATGTGACACGGCTCTGGTCGTGGGTGCAGACACTAGGGAAACTGAGGGTAAGAAATTGATATGGGATGTTACTAGAGGGGAATTTGCATTTCCAGTCCACTGGGCGGCGCTTTTCGCAAGGTCACACATGCGAAAATACGGTACAACGGAAGAACAGATGGCTATGGTTTCGGTCAAAAATCGACATAACGCGATCGGCAATCCTAACGCACTTTTTACCACAAAAATCACGCTAGAAGAAGTCCTCAAATCTCAGAAAATTGCAGATCCCGTCAAACTACTCGACTGTTCATACGTATGTGACGGAGCGTCCGCAGTCATAATGACCAACAAGGAAAACGTGAGAAAATTCAGTTGCAATCCCGTGTGGCTTAGGGGAATAGGTACACATACTGAGTCAGCCAGTTTTGCTAGAATAAGTGGAGATCTTTCCTCTGTACATTCTGCAAAGATCGCCGCCAACATGGCTTACAAGATGGCAAAGATCAAACCAAAAGATATTGATCTGATTGAACTCCACGATGCCTTCACAATTATGGAGATCATAGCTTATGAAGACTTGGGCCTGACAAACGTAGGACAAGGTGGGAAATTTGTAACTGAGAACCAAGTTGTCATTAATTCACGTGGCGGGCTACTAGGCACTGGTCATCCTATCGGTGCGACCGGTATAGCTCAGGTAGCCGAAGTCAGTGAACAACTTAGTGGATCAGCAGGAAAAAGACAGGTAAGAGAGCCTTGCGAAATTGGTTTGGTGCATAATCTTGCAGCTGCGGGATCCTCCGCAGTGGTGATCGTCATGGGACTGAATAAATGAAGGATTTTTTCTATTATCTTCAAAGAGGTCAGTTAAGAATTCCAACTTGTTCCAAGTGTCATCAAAAGGTTTGGCCACCCAACCAATTCTGTAGCCAGTGTTTTTCTAGACGTATTGATATGGTAAAGGCTGACCGTAAAGGAAGAATATTAGAATTGTCAAAATCCCATAACAAAGACTATACGTTGGAAATGACGTACGCATTAATCGAAATTTCGGGTGTCCGTCTCATCGGATCTGTTATTGGAAATAGAATTAAAGCAAACAATTCAGTTTTGTTGCAACGCTGTGGATTGAAACAAGGTAAAAATGCATTTTATGAATTTCTGATGGATACAAATAAGAATAGTATTGAATCAACGAAGTTAGGATATCGCAAGCCAAAAAATACAGGTGAAATAAGAAGAAAACGACAAAGGAGCGTTAGAATCGCTCAAGGGAAATGAGATTGACAGACGAATGATTTTATTAGCTTGAAATAGAAAAGAATTCAACTTGGCTTATGAAAGATTCGTAGACGACAGACTTCTTACAAGCAGAGATGCTCTGAATAGAACCCAGATAAAGATAAAATTAGTGGAAATTGATGAGTCGGCAAGGGACTTTTCACAACGATTTGGAAACAGGGTCCTTGTTCGTAAAATCCTATTAACTATAAGACTGACCCAAACAGAAGAGATTGAAGAAAAGGAATTGGATATTGAAGAGATAGAAAAAAGGATCAGAAAGGAAAGACTTTTCTCATCTTCAAACAGATGGGTTGCTCGCGGTGAAATCAAGAATGGCTATATCGTCGCTTCACGTCACCTTGATTTGCTTTCTGATGCGATAGCTCTAGATATATTGGCATTTTAGACTTAGTAAAAATCAAAAATTTTGATTTAGTATCATTTTTGAACTCAAACGAACTTACGTCTTGTGAAGCACGATAGTGTATCCAGGTTATTCCATTTTTTCAAATAATTTATTGACATTTTATCTAACCCTTCTCAGGTCTGACCTGGAATAATATGTGATATACTAAAAAACATGTCGAGAACCGATAAGTTAATGCATACACAATTGATGAAAAAATAATATTTCACTTTACATTTACCCTTTTCACGAATTTTGAAATATTGTTTAGAAAGACGATTGATGTACTTAAAGTGAATTCTGCGTGGCTTAAGCATGTGACTACCTGAGCTTTCGAAAAATATCCGCTTCTAATCATTGATTATTCACACACCCATTAGAGGAAGCGGTTGTACCACCATCTTAGGCTGAAAAATGCTAGACAAAACAAGTGCACGAACTCATTACATGAAGGATTCAAGTCGCTAATTTAACGAGTGCAGAACCCAATCTTACGTACGGAAGAACTCTAGATCCATTCTGAACTTAATACAGGAGGTGATATGAATACTAATTTCACGTTAACTATTGCTGAATCATTATTACATTTACATTTCAGACAAATCGGAACAAAAGGCGCCGCTGATCAGACTCGAACTGATGACCCACTGGTTAACAGCCAGCTAAG
>JALZOS010000325.1 GCA_030913755.1 Thermoproteota archaeon
AATCAATATCGGGCATCGATCCTGCGTTCATAGGAAACTAATACCTAAATATTGCATTTCAGACACTAGAATTATGACCATATCCCTTATTCCCACTGCAGATTCTTTAAGGGGAATAAAGAAATCTATCATCGGCAAAAAAGAAGTTGTTACAGGAACTCCGCTAGTAAAACGTGGATTTGCCCATATGCAAAAACACGGGGTAATTATGGACGTAACTAATGTAGAACAGGCGCACATCGCTGAAGAGGCCGGTGCAGTGGCAGTCATGGTTTTGGACAAATTACCATTTGATGTGAGAAAAGCAGGTGGTGTGGCTAGGACAGCAAGCGTAAAAGTAATCGAGGAGGTTTTGGATTCGATAAGCATACCAATTATGGCAAAATGTAGAATTGGTCATGCTTCTGAAGCTCTTATCCTCCAAGAGGTAGGCGTTGACATGGTAGACGAGAGTGAAGTTCTTACACCCGCGGATGAGGAACGACACATCTGGAAATGGGATTATACAACTCCATTTGTAAATGGGGCCAAAAACCTCGGTGAAGCATTAAGAAGAATAGAGGAAGGCGCGTCTATGATTAGAACTAAAGGAGAGCCTGGTACTGGGAACGTGGCTGAAGCGGTAACGCATATACAGAGTGTGAATGGTGATATTCGAAAAATAAGATCTGTCTATGAAGATGAAGATCTTCAAGAACTAATAAGAGTTGGGCGCGAATTTAGAACTTCCTTTGAATTAGTGAAGGAAACTGGTCGTCTTGGACGTTTACCTGTTGTGAATTTTGCCGCAGGAGGAGTATCAACTCCCGCTGACGCTGCATTGCTAATGAATCTAGGCTGTGATGGCATATTTGTCGGATCTGGTGTCTTCATTGCTGATGATCCTTTGGAACGTGCAAAGGCAATTGTACTGGCTACGACTTACTTTGACGATCCAAAAATTGTTATGGAGGCGCAGAAAATGGTCGATGAAAGGAAGTCTATGCTTGGATTAGATACAAAGAACTTGGAGCTAAAGATGCAAGAGAGAGGACCCTCTATATGAGCCAGGAGATAAATGTAGGGATCCTTGCTCTGCAGGGGGATATCGAAGAAAATATTGTCGCTACAAAAGATGCATTAAGTTCGCTTTCTTTGAACGCTTATACAACTCCTGTTCGGTATCAGAAAGACCTTGAAAGTGTTGACGGCTTGATCATTCCAGGAGGCGAAAGTACAGTTATAGGCAATCTTCTAACATTAAAGTCTGGCATACGGGCAATTCTGCAAAAAAGGCTGATACAGGGAATGCCTGCAATGGGTACGTGTGCGGGGATGATTGTGATGGCAAAGAAAGCTTATGACAGTGTGGTTGGCGAAATGAATCAGCAACTCTTGGGTGTTTTAGACGTTGTTGTAGAGCGGAATTCCTTTGGAAGACAGAACGAATCATTTGAGGCGAATTTACCCATTGATGGATTTGACGGAGATGACTTTAGAGGTGTCTTCATAAGAGCGCCTTCAGTTACCAAGGTTGGGACAAATGTAAAGATAATTGGTAGGTTCGGAGAGAAAGTAGTTGCCGTACAGCAAGGAAATATAATTGGTACTTCATTCCACCCTGAGCTTTCTGGTGATTTGAGGTTTCATAAACATCTTGTTGCATTAATAATGAGATCTAAAAAAGAATAATTTATTCGATCTTATGGTGCGGGGGGTGGGATTTGAACCCACGAACCCCTGAAGGACGGGATCCCTCCTGAGTAAGATCTTAAGTCCCGCGTCTCCAAACGTTAATTATTTGGCCAGGCTCTACAACCCCCGCAAAAATACCAGCGAAATTGATGTATTTCTTGGTAATTAAATGTTACAAAATGCATAGATACCTTAATGAAACCCTAATCTGTTGTTCATATCTTACGAAGGTGCCTTGGTAGCTCAGCCTGGTAGAGCGTTGCCTTGGTAAGGCAAAGGTCCCGGGTCCAAATCCCGGCCAAGGCTAACTTTCATGCTCAATATCTGAATGAATTAGGGACCAAGAACTGGACGGTACAATTTAATTTAATTCCGTTCCTACGTGTTGAAACGCCATGGTCCACTAATAACGCTCAAAGTTATTATCAATCATCGTAACATTTATCGCAAAAAGTCACATCATACCGCAAGCTGCAGATTGTCATATGCCAAACGTTACTGATATGTCCTAGGAGAAGAAAATGGGAGAGACTTGCTATCGCTACCAACAAAGAAAAGATTGCACGTAATGAGGTCTTTAGCTAGTGATTATTTCGAAATAACGTCCACCCCCCATCTATTTTGGATTTGATTAGGTAAACAATATCGCAAGAATTTGTGGAGCCTCCTATCTGCATTATCGGATGACGCAAGTCGTCCTTGATTTTTTTTTAACAATAAGTAACATTTCAATTTGCAATCATGCAAGATTTATGATTTGTTCTTTGATATTTAGCCTAACATAATCTAATTTCCACTTTAATTCAGGAAGGCTAATCTTAGTTTCTTCAATTACTGCTCTCATAAACGCTTCTTTGGTGGCTTGGTCTGGTAAATGAAGAAAATATGGCTTATAACAACAGTCTTAATAAATTTCGTGAATTGAATGATGTTGGAAAAGTCCTGATCGAGGTAAGAGAAACTTATTTTTATGTCTTCCAATCCTAACTCATCTAACAGTTTCTTAGTTTCTGGCGCTCTTGCAAAATGCCAAGATTCCTTCCAATCTCTAAAATACTTACTGAAATCATTATTCTGTCTGACCCAATCCAATATGCCGCGGAATTTTCTCAGGTTACTATCTCCTCCACATTGGATCATTAGCATACCATGATGTTTTAGGAGTTATCAAAAATTGGTAAACAATTGTCTATGATATAGTATCCAATGTATGGCTGCATTTGAAAAGATCGGGTAGGTTCTTTCTTACGTGTGAAACCATATTGGGATCTATGTCTACGGCATAGACAAATCCTTGAGGAACTTTACCCAAAATATGGTGGGTGAGTCTACCTGAACCACAAGATGAATATAAAACAACTTGGTTTCCATCCCACCTAACCCATTCCAAAACCTCGACGACGACGATTCTCGGAGGGTGGATAAATTATGATATGACGACGCATCCCAATGATTGCCGAATTTATCAAAACACCTAGAATTCGATACTGTGCTGCTGAAAATTATATATAGTTACTTCTTATCACTCTGAAAACTCCGTAGAATGAGCTAGAACTGCAGAGTCTTTGACTGAATGAGATCAAATAAATTCTGGACAGAAATTAGAAATCTTTGTCAACCATTTACCACAAGTATATCTTTTTATCAAACATTGTCCCCAAAAGAACCATTAGGTTGAAAGGGGTTTAGACAGGTTTTATGGGATTTAAAATGCGATATTTAGAACTCAAAAGAAAAGTGAGGGACGTAAGAATGCTTGCAATCCAAGCTATAGCAGAGGCCGGTTCTGGTCACCCGGGCGCCTCATTTTCAGCTGCAGAAATCATGGGTGTCCTTTACTTTCATAAGATGAGACATGACCCAGCTCGACCATTGTGGGATGACAGAGACTACTTCATAAACTCTAAGGCTCATTCCGCGCCGGGTTTTTATGCCGCCCTTGCTGTTGCTGGTTACATAGATTTGGAAGAAGTCAAGACCTTAAGAAAACTTGGATCCCGCCTTCAGGGCCATCCCGTTAGATATTCAGAATTACAGAAACATCACAGCTTTCCGGGCATTGAATATTCAGGTGGATCTGAAGGTATTGGATTATCTGTCTCTATAGGCATAGCAATTGCCAAGAAATCGGATGGTAAGCAAAATCGAATTTACACATTGATTGGAGATGGAGAATCAAATGAAGGGCAGATATGGGAAGCTGCCATGTCGGCCCCAAAGTTCAGGCTTAACAATCTTGTCACAATTTTGGATAGAAACAAGATACAGCAAGATGGTTTCACTGAAGAAATAATGCCGCTGGACCCTGTTCGGGACAAATGGATGGCGTTCAACTGGAATGTTTTTGAAGTTGACGGTCACAAGATTGAGCAATTAATTGATGCTTTGAATCGAGTGGAAAGGTTGGAGGATAAACCATCAATTATTATAGCTAATACTGTAAAAGGGAACGGTATAAAACATATGGCAAACAACCCGCAATGGCATGGAAGGGCACCGCCAAGGAAACATACACCTATACTATTAGAAGAACTACAAAGCGAGGTTATGATTGCTCCATCAATAATTGCGGGAGAACGAGAAAATTATGAAGAAAAGGTACGCAAGGCAGAACGTGGAGGCGCTGATCTCATTCATCTCGATGTTATGGATGGAAAATTTGTACCAAACACAACATTTTTTGCTAACAAAATAAGGGATCTCCGAAAAATTACGAGTCTTCCATTTGATGCCCACTTAATGATCGAAGAACCGCTGAAACATATTCAAGATTACATTGACGCCCGCTGTGACATAATAACCATCCACACCGAGGTCTGCAAAGAAAGTGAATTTCTAGAAATCAATGAAAAGCTACTCAAAGCTGGGATTAGTCCTGGCATCGCAATAAATCCTGATACCAAATTTCCATCATGGCTGTATAAACATCTTGATAGCATAGATGTTATAATAATAATGTCAGTTAATCCAGGATTTGCAGGTCAAAAGTTCATACCCGACAGTCTAGACAAAATGGCCGAAATATCTAAACAATTGAAAAAGCACAATTATCATGGCTACATTGAAGCGGATGGTGGTATAGACGCAACAAACCTTCAGCAAGTTTTTGATGCGGGAGCTAGGGTAATGGTTGCAGGGAATGCAGTGTACGGTTCTGCAGACATAAATTCAAACATAATCCAGTTAAGACATAAGGCTAACGTTGCCTTAGAAAGAAAGTTATTGGAAATTGCAACTATAAGAGATATTCGTAATGACTGGATGAAAACACGTAAACATATATTGATTCCATTGGCAAATGAGTTGGGAATCGAGGAAGAACTCCATGCAATTAAGTAGTGAAAGAAAGCTTGCAGATATGAGATCTGCTTATGGTGACGCGCTAATTGAACTTGGACTAGATGATCAAAATGTTGTTTGTGTCGGAGCCGATACTACTGACTCACTCAAAACAAAAAAGTTTGGTGATAAATTTCCAACAAGATTATATAATGTCGGCATAGCTGAGGCCAATCTTGTATCGATAGCGGCTGGTCTTGCTATTGCAGGAAAAGTAGTGTTTGCCAGTACATATGCTGCATTTTTACCGGGAAGATGTCTTGACCAAATTCGTAATACGATATGCTATCCTTTTCTTAATGTTAAACTTGTGGTTTCACACGCAGGACTCACAGTCGGTCCTGACGGTGCATCGCATCAGCAAATTGAAGATATATCTATTATGAGAACGATACCAAATATGAGAGTACTAGTACCATGTGATGCGGTAACCGTAAAACATTTGATACCACTTATTGCTAAAACTACAGGCCCTTTTTATGTGCGACTAGCGCGGCCATCAAGCAACTTGGTGTATGATGAGCGTGTGAATTCCTTTGAGATTGGAAAGGCAAGTATTCTTCGGGATGGCTCTGACGCAACTATTATTGCATGCGGGCTTATGGTTACAGAAGCACTCAAGGCTGCAGAAATACTTCAACGAGATTATAGTCTATGTTGTCGAGTAATAGATATGTATACAATTAAACCAATAGATGCTCAAATCATATATCAAGCGGCAGTAGAAACTGGACTCATAATAACTGTCGAGGAACATAATGTTATTGGTGGACTTGGTAGTGCGGTTTCAGAAGTAACGTCAGAAAATTATCCTGTTCTGGTAAAGAGAATGGGTATCTCTGATATATTTGGAGAGTCTGCACGTGATGAGGAAATGGAGGAACTCTTGGATAAATACGGTTTAACTTCCAATCAGATCGTGGAAGTGGTTCTTGAAACGAGGAGAAAAACAAAGAAATGAAGATCTTTCTTGATACTGCAAATATCGAATCCATCAATCGGTATAATGATATGGGGGCGGTTGATGGAGTAACTACGAATCCCACTCTTCTGTCCAAAGAAAAAGGACATCCGGCAGAAATTATGCGAGAAATCACGAAGCTTATCAAGGGTCCTGTCAGCCTTGAGGTCGTAGGTACAGAAACGGAAGGAATGATAGAAGAAGCACATCGATTAACAAAGTTTGGTCCTAATGTTGTTGTAAAAATTCCAATGATCCCTGAGGGACTGAAAGCTGTTAGACGGCTACGTGAAGAGGGCATTAAGACAAACGTTACACTAGTCTTTTCATCAAATCAAGCTCTCCTGGCGGCCAAGGCAGGAGCTTCTTATGTAAGTCCGTTTATTGGAAGAATTGATGACGTTGGCCATGATGGCATGGTGATCATCCGAGAAATAGTCCAGATTTTCGCTAATTACAAATTTGACACAGAAGTCCTGGTGGCAAGTGTACGGCATCCTGTTCATGTAGTAGAAGCTGCAAAAATTGGAGCACACATTGTAACTTTGCCACCTGAGATACTGGGTAAGATGATGTTGCATCCCCTAACAGAAAAGGGGCTGAATTCCTTTCTATCTGACTGGGAGAAGATCACTAAACAATACCAGGTTACCTTCTAGAGAGATCGATCGATCATCAAATCTGTAACAGAGACAATACCTTACGGGGAATATCCTGTAGTCTGCTTACAGCCAGAGTTTTTTCAAATTCCAATCCTTTTAGGTTTTGTCCTATATTCACTGCACTATTGACGTTTTTGCCTAGTCCTATCCCTACCATGCGTATTCCCATCATCTTGTAACTGGTAATTGCAGATCTAACTGCCCCATAATCAGCCGGTTCACCATCCGTAAGTGTTATCAGGATATCGGGCTTGAACATTTTCATTACTGGCAATAACAGGTTATAGATCTCCGCGAGGGGTGTCCCTCCACTCGCCTTGATCTGAGCTAAATTTCGCGCATTAATGGAGGACCATTTTTCTTCAGGCCGTTTTATGATCCAACATTTTACCTTCCTCTCCTTGGTGCTGAACGCGTAGACTGCAAATCTTACTCCGAGGAATTTTAGAGATTCACACAATGCAATGGTCGCCTTTTTGTATTCGATCTCTTCGTCCTCGATACTACTGGAGTGATCGAGTAAAAGAGCAATTTTTGTTTTGACAGAGAGTTTGAAGTCGGTGAAAAAAGGTTTGGGTTGTGATTCCAAGACTGCATCAGTGTCCAAGTCATCTCCTCTTTCATCATGCATTTCAATCCATCCACTCTTCCAATTTCTTACCGCCGCCTTCAGCCTTGTAATCAGATCGTTATCGTATATGGCTCTCTCATCAACGGCTAGGCTATCTGGCGCAGACAAACCAAATTCTTCTAAGCTCGCATAACCTTTACTCTCTGAGCGCTTGCTTTCTCGTGCTAAACTTTCAAATTCCTTAAGCAGCTGGGCTCCGTCGACTATAGATTTCACAATCTGGCCATCTTTTTCCTTGCTTTTCATCTTGACTATTCTTTCGATTTGTTTCATTAATTCACTCTGAGAAAGGGAAAGACCAATTCTTGATCTGGGGGCAATTAGGGGAATAGTTATCAATGGATTTACCTGAAGTAATTTAACAATTTGTGGAACCTGTTGTTCTATCCAATCAGTACCCCGATTATTGCAAAGGGCCTCTTTAACCACTCCATTGGCAAAATCAACAGCATTCTGCACACGTTCCAATTCCCCTCCAAATAATTCTCCTTTTATATATCCTGTCAGGAGGTATTGAGAAAAGGCTTCAATGATCTTTTGTTTGCCGTATAACGAATTTAGTAGAGGTCGAGATAACCACGAAATCCCCTCATTGAATATAACCTCGTTTTCCATACCTTCCCATTCCCCAAGGCCCAGAATCTCGATTCTTTTGCTTTCTAAAGTATTGAGGATAAATCCAAAGGCGAGGTCATAGCTGAGAACTTTAGTAGAGTATGCTATCCTCATTGATTCATACCAAAGTGCCGATCTCCACTGTCTGTATTTCTGAAAGTCAGTTCCCAGATAATAATTCAAGGAAGGCAAAGTGATTGTATTGTTTTGTATGTTGGCAAAGGGGATGGTGCCATCTATCAGTGTGACTACAGTTTTGGTATTTCCAGACCAACGTCTCGCTAAAAAGGTACCCAAGTTAATCAGAACATCATTGCGCATCACAAAGCGTTGTTTGGAATCAAATGACAATTCAGGAACCAAAAATAGAGGTTATCATGTCCATGACTTTCCTATATTCCACCTCTCCCCATTGCTCGTAAACATTAGCATATATGACCTCTGCAGCCTCCTTTGCTGGAACACCTTCTCTTATCAGCTTTGCAAACGCAATTGATTCTCTAAGGCTTGGACTATAATAAAGCTCTTCAAGAGAAGCAGCTTCTCTTAAACTGTTTGCCAACTTGAACGCACGTTCTAGCTCTCTTTCTTCGAGAGTGGTAACATTAACATGGTTTTTTACAATCTGCATCTCGATATCCTTCGGGGGATAGTCCAGTCTTAGTCTTACAGGAAAACGACTCAATATCTGGGGAGGCAGTTCTTTGGTGCCTGCATGGGACAATGGATTTATCGTTGCGATAACAAACCAATCCTGGGACGCCTTTATTATCTGTCCCTCTGCCTCTTTCAAAATGATCTGACGTCTGTCATCGAGTGCCTCATCAAGGCGTAAGAGGACATCAGCTTCTGCAGCGTTTAATTCATCCAAATAAAGAATGCCACCATTTTTCATTGATTTGATCAAAATCCCTTCTACAAAACTGATCTCTCCCTGATTCATTGTTTTAGAACCAACTAAATGAGATTCCCTTGTTCGAAGACTGAAGTTAACAGAATGAAGCTCTTTGTGGAGATCCGATGTGAATTTCCTAACAAGACTAGTCTTTCCTGTTCCTTTAGGGCCAATTATAAGTACAAATAAGGAAGCTTTGTGGGCCTTCCTTAATATATTAAAAGAGTTATTCCAATCCAAGTAAATCATATCTGTATTGGCCATCATCGTAAGTCAGTTCCTAGTGTTGTAAATAAAAACTAATGGTATAAACTACGTATGTGAAGATAGGATGATTTTCTTGTTATTCAAGTAGTCAGTGAGCAGTATTTTATCAATGTCTGTAGGATTAATGTAGTAAGAGCGGCCTTTGACTAATCTCTCTAATTCGTTAACATAGCTCAGCAGAGAATCTTCTTCGCTGATCATGATGGTGTCAATTTCAATGCCTATGCTACGACACTTCTTTGCCTCTAGAATCGTTTTTTCTCCTATATACTGATCAACTTGCCTGTACCGATAGCACAGATATACTGTTCTGCCAGAAGATGTATCAAGTACCATGTCCAGATTTTTCTTTATTGTGTCTAATGTCTTTGTTTCAGGAGCATAAAATTGAGAGTATGGTCTTTGGGACAATATTTTTTCTCTTTCATCGGCGGTATCGACAAAGCAGGCACTAGGGTGTCCGTCAGTGACCATTACTATTCGTTTGTTAACTGATCCGTCTTTTTGGAGTACCTTCCTGGCTAATCTAAAAGCAGCCTGATAATTCGTGTAGTGTAAGAAATCCGACCCGGGTTCAAATGTCTTCAGGTATGGTATATCAAACGGAGCTACTTTTGAAGCTAGGGCCCCGAATCCAATTATGTAAATTGAATCAGATGAAAAGAATTTTTGATTCAGAAGATACAAACTCCATAATGCACGTTTTGCTGCTTCAATTCTGCTCATGTCTCCATACATCGTAGAATATCTCATTGTAGAACTGAGATCGATACAATATACAACTGACATTCTAACGTCTTGTTTCGTTTCGTATTCCTCGAGGTCATCTATTGTAATATCCACTGGGATGGCGATCTTCTGTTTTGTTTTAGACATTCTCTCTATTGCATTCAACATACTCTTTGGTACATTAAGGAGTCTGATGTCGTTTCCAACCTCATACTTTTTAGTGGTATCAAAGAGTAAAGAACCACTTCCCATGTGTGTGGTTTCATGCATACCAGAATCACCGTTGTTCAGTGCCTTCATTACGTCATGAAGTAACCTTCCTCCAACTGCTAGAAATCCTTTTTTACTCAACCATTTACTAGAATCCTTCAAATATCCTCTGCGTTCAAGCTCTACAATTATCGGTAGCGCGGGTGGATTTGCATCTATTGTTGATTCATTGGAATGTTCGTTGTCTTTTGTTCCACTATTGTCAGAATATCCCATTTGTTCTCTTGTAGCCTGTAGCTTTCTTTCAATTTCATCAAGGCTAGGCACTTCATCTCGCATTATCTCGCGACCAATTAATTCCAAGTACTTGTTGAGTAAATTGTTGGGGATAGAATCTTGCGATCCCTTACTCTCGTATTTACTACTGTACTCTGATCCTTTCAATAATTTATTGATGCCGAAGTAGGCGAATCTTTTGATACTTTCATTGTCGTTAAACGCTGACGCTGGAGCTGACATACAATCCATCCTTCCGTTCTATTAGTGGTGGGTCTATGAATCTCAGGCCTTCCAGAACTAATTCTACCATAGATGCAGTAAATTCCGAATCATTCTGTTTGTCTGTGGAGATATAAGGCACCTCTACTCCGTGTTTTTTTGCGTTTTCCTCAAACCGTTTTTGCTCTTCAAAAACTTTTCTTGATCCCATTTCCACGATCTCTTTTAACACTGGAAACTTTTCTATCTGCAGATCATAACTTTGGATAGAGGCATTATAACCGCCAGGAATGTCTTGTGAGGCTTGAAAATTTCTACCATCTTTGAATTCATCCTTTAATCTCATAAGTTTCTCAGGTTGAATATCTGTAAGATATGATGTAGAAATCTTCTTTATTGCCGCTAAGATGATGGAATCCAGTATCTTTTTTCTATTCTCAAACGTATCATCCATCTCAGCTAGCTCGAACTTTGCCGTCTGGTGAATACAATGAAGGTCACTGAATCTGGGAATTATCCTAGCAGCGTAAAGAAATCCCCGTGTCCTTTCAGCTTCTGATACTACTAATTCAAAGGAATGTATAGACATCCTCACGCTCACTCCTTTGTCATGATTGATTTCTGGGTGTGCACGTGCTATATGTGAAATTTCGGAAAGAGTTTGCAAAATATAGACTGGAACGAACACATTCGTTGAATCAAAGACTCGTGACTCTTGTACCATAATCAACATTTCATCTAAAGGGGTTCTAGGATAATGTGTAGTTATGTGACTTCGAAGTCTGTCATACAGCGGTTCAATAATTTTTCCCGAATGTGTGTAGTCGACAGGATTTGCGGTAGCAATGATTTTTGCGTCCGGTCTGAAGACAACCGGATAAGATCCTGTAGTGAATTTACCTTCTTGAAGAACACTCAGTAATGCTACCTGCTTCCTGGGATCCAATACGGGAATCTCGTCTATGCATAGTATCCCATGTCTGGCCTGGAGAAGTTGGCCTGGTGAATATGATTCTATGCTATAAATCTCAACTCCTTTTTTGGCGATCTTAATTGCATCAATTTGTCCCACTAGATCTTTTACCGAAATGTCAGGTGTAGCCAGTATATATTTAAACCTGGAATGACCATTAATCCATTCGATTTTGGTATCAAGCTTGTTGTTTCTAATAATGTCTTCACATTCAATTGAGACAGAAAATTCTGGCCTAGTTCGAATTACATCTTTATCACCGAGTAAAGCAACTAATTCAGGTTCAGAAATTACAGTCGGAACATCATTTGTAATTGTTCCCCTGACAACAGGAATAGGCGATAATAGACTCTGTGCGATAGCTTCAGCTATTTTTGTCTTGGCTTGCCCTATCTGTCCTACTAAAAGGATATCATGCCCAGAGAGAATAGCTCTGTTTAAGGAAGGAACTACTTCATTATCATATCCTATAATTCCAGGGTATGGAGACTCCTGTCTTTTTAGTTTGTTTATCAAATTATTACGAAGTTGTTCCTCAACTGCAATATGCTTGTAGTTAATTCCTAATAGGTCGCCCAGCGTCTTGATATCATGGTAATTTTCTGGTAAACCAGGACTTAACGTAACGTAATTTGGATTGGAAGAATAACTCTTATGAACAATCTCATGAAAATCGTCAGAAATCAATTATCCATCTCTCGCGGTTTGCAAATTTAAAGGTTTCAAACATTTATTTCAAGATAATACTTTCTTAAACACCTGCATGCCGCCAGTCTTAAATATTAAATATTAGTAACAATTTTTGTGGGAGCTAAATTAAACTTTGAGTTGAAGTCAATACAATTTACAATTATCGTATCATCCTGCTTGTTCCGTTGGTGCAATGATCTAATATAAGATAAATTCTATCACCCATCATACTATTATCTTTAGAAATAAGATCAAGATATTTCGATCTTATCCAAAATGAGCGTTCTACCCAAGTCTTAATACTTTTTCAACGGTTGTTAGGATGAGCCAGCTAACATCACAAACACATTCAAGATAAATTGTGCCAGCATGGTTTTTATTGCGGAGTATTAGTTTATTGCTCCGTTGTCAGTAAGCGAGTATAAACATATCCTTAGAATTGCAGGCAAGGATATCGAGGGGGGTAAGAAGTTAGTTGTTGCTTTAAGTCAAGTTAGGGGTTTAGGTTATAATCTTTCTCAGGTGATAGTTCAATCGTTAAACATTAATCCAAATATGAGAGTTGGGTTTTTGAGTGAGAGAGAAATATCAGACATTGAAACTGCTATTAGGAATCCCGTACAAATTGGTGTTCCAAGCTTTTATCTCAACAGGCGTAAAAACATGGATACAGGCTTAGATACACACCTTCTGACTTCAGATCTTGACTTTACTATATCCAATGATATCGAAAGAGAAAAGACAGTGTATAGTTGGAGGGGGTATAGACATATGTTTGGACTGAAAGTTAGAGGACAGTGTACCCGAACCTCTGGTCGAAAGGCCGGAGCTGTTGGAGTAAAGAAATTGCCTAAGCCTGGCCCTGCAGGTGCACCTGGGGCTCCCGCAAAAGAAACACCTCCTGCGAGCGAAACAGGCGCAACAAAAGCTGCATCTGAAAAAGCGGTGCCATCAAAATAGTCGTGGTTTCGAATGGGAGATCCAAAAAAACCTAAAAAGAGCTATCGGCGCCCGAGACGTATCTGGACCTCAGATCAGCTTAGCTCGGAGCTCTATGTAGTTGGTTCGTATGGCCTGAGAAATAAGAAAGAATTATGGAAAGCTCAAACAAAGGTGGCTAACTTTCGAAATCAGGCCAGAACTCTACTCGCATTGACTACTGAAGATAGGCATGGCAAAGAATCCAGCTTGCTGTCTTTTTTGAACAGACTTGCATTGGTTAAGGATTCTGCCACCCTGGATGACGTTTTAAATCTTAAGATTGAAGATATTCTTGAGAGGAGGCTTCAGACAATAATTATGAAAAAGATGGCAATAAAGTCTCCTCTGCAAGCAAGGCAGGTGGTTTCCCATGGATTTGTATCAGTTGGTAACAGAAAAGTGAACCTGCCTGGATATTTGGTAAAGCGTGAAGAAGAGCCACAAATACTGGTTCATTTGGAAGTTCCACAAATAGCCAAAGAATAGCGTAATCAAGTCCATTTAGTACATAGCTGCCATATCCCCGTTAAGGAATTGGAAGAAAAACCTCATCCAATATATCCACATTATCGATCTTGCCGTCTGAGTCCATGTCAAAGCCTTGAACTACCATGGCCCAGTTCTGGTCTTTTTTGTAATTTTTAAGAATACCGTCAGCATAATTGGTGAGACCAATGATGGAAGATTTAGTGCCAACTGATCTTACTCCAGCCAAAACGATAACATTGCTCTTATCGTTGAAAGGGTTCCTTATTTTTGCAATTAGTCCGTGATTATCTAGAGTATAGGTTTTTCCGCTAGGGCTAATCAAGCCGGACCAAAAATTATTTTCGTTAAAGCGTATTGGGAGGAAGCGGTTGAATTCTGCTGTTATTATGTTAGTACCCGGTCCTCCTATTGTTATGATGTTCTCTACTGTAGTAACTTTTTCAGCTTTTGCATCGGCATCTAATTTGACTGAAAAGTTGCGGGGAATGCCGCAAAATGTTCCTAGTAGAAAAGCGAGATGAATAGCATAATGGCCGTCCCTTGAGGAAGATCTATAAGGTCCATGGGGGTCTGGGGCACCTACCACTATTAATCCGTTAAACGAACCATCATTAATGAAATCCTCAAAGAATAACTGAACTTTGTGATATTTTGTTTCCTTTCTATTGCCTTCAATTCGTTTCTCCCCCCAGTCCATTTCTAATCCAAATGCTGGACATGTTGTTCTGTAAAATTTTGCAGTGCCACCACGAACCATTGAAGTTTCAACATACGTAATTGCTCCAATGGAGAGTAGTTTTCGCATGTAGTAATATGCACTTTGTTCGTATATCTTTAATTCCTTGGCTATCTGAGATGGGTATAATGGCTCTCTAGAGAGCAAATTTAGTATCCTCCATGCCACCGGATTTGAAAGAATCCTCATCTCACTGGCCTTCTCAAGAATTCCTATCTCCTTTGTCACGGATTGGTTATCGCCGTCGTAGACGAGGTTTTTTCTATTCAAACGGGTTATTTTTGCTAGCGAGATTATATATGGATTTTGGCCACTATATGTAGATTTATAAACCCATCAATTTAATTCCTTCTTATTAATTCCTTATACGCCTATTCAAAACTTATAAGGCATTTTGTAGTGGTTAGGGTCCATCTTCATAAGTATTTTAAGCCAGAATTATCGAAAATCTGTGTCTTAACATGTGTTCGATAATAGGATATTCAGGGATAGGAAAGGCCGCTCCCATATTGGTTGACGGACTACAAAAAATGGAATACAGGGGGTATGACAGTGTCGGAATAGCTACACTGAACGCTGGAAATTTGATTATAAGAAAAGGGGTAGGCAAAGTTGCAGAAGTAAACGCATCACTGGAATTAAAGGAAATGCCGGGTCTATTTGGTATAGGTCATACAAGATGGGCAACCCATGGAGGAGTTACAGCTCTGAATGCTCATCCTCATTCCGCTTGTTCAGCCAATGTGGCTGTAGTACATAATGGCGTAATAGAAAATTATCATGAATTAAGAGATGGGTTGTTAAAAGAAGGTCACGTATTCAAGAGTCAGACTGATAGCGAAGTTATTGCGCACCTCTTAGAACACTATTTGGCATTAAAGAATGACATTAAAGAGGCGATGATAGATACATGTAACCGACTAAGTGGTTCATTTGCTTTTGTTGCCATGTTTGATGATTCAACACTGTGTGGAGCAAGATACGATGAGCCGCTAATAATTGGAATCGCGGCTGATGGCTATTTCATTTCCAGTGATGTATTGGGTTTTCTGGATAAAACGGATCGCGCTATATTCTTAGACAATAGAGATATAGTACTGTTAGAAGGAAACAATATTTCTCTAATTAACTTTGATGGCGAAAAAGTAGACCGAACTCCAACTCAAGTTGCATGGGAACTGGGGTCTGCTGATAAAGGAAGGTACACACATTTTACTCTGAAGGAAATCTATGAACAGAGCCAGACCATTTTCACAAGTATGCATCAGACGAAACAAAATCTAGAAACATTTTGTGATATCCTTGCAAAGGCAGATGATGTATTCATTACAGGTAGTGGTACTAGTTATCATTCAGCGTTATTAGCCAAACACATCCTGTCTAGATACTCAAAGATCCGTGTAGAAACAATTATGTCAAGTGAATTCCAATATTCTTCTGAATTACTCGATAAAAATTCAGTTCTCATTGCTATCTCTCAAAGTGGTGAAACAGCCGATGTTCTACAGTCAGTTAAATCAGCAAAAGAGAAAGGGGCTACAGTGCTTTCAATTGTGAATGTTTCTACGTCTTCTCTTGCTAGACTTAGCGATTGTTTTTTGGAAGTAAAATGCGGACCTGAGATAGGAGTAGCCGCCACTAAGAGCTTTACAAGCCAGTTATCAATAATATATTATATAGCTGACACTATCGGTGGTAACTTGACAGGCATTTCAACAGACGGGAGAGAACTGTCAAGAGCGATTGAAAAAACTCTCCAATTGGAAACAAAGATTGCAGAGATAGCAGCGCACGTTAAAGATGTAAAGGACATTTACATCCTAGGCCGCTCAATTCACTTCCCCATATGCCTTGAAGGTGCCTTAAAGATCAAAGAACTTGCATATATTCACGCGGAGGGAATGGCAGCTGGAGAACTGAAACACGGCCCCTTAGCGTTAATAGACACGAATAGTCTTGTTATCATTTTGAATCCTAATGATTCAACATACGTGGATACTCTTTCCAATGCAAATGTAATTAAATCGAGGGGCGCGAAACTAATCGGCATATCAAACAAACAAGATCCAATATATGATTACTGTATCTCTACACCATATGTCAAAGAATCATTGTTACCATTAATTGAAGTGATACCACTACAGATGTTGGCTTACCATCTAGCGCTCTACAATAATGCAGACCCGGATTATCCGCGTAATTTGGCCAAATCTGTGACTGTGAAGTAGGATTTATATTTACCATAATGCGGACCAAATATTTCACGTTAATTTTATATTCCATTTTTTATCCAAATCACATCTTTATTATGAATCAGAGTTAACTTAGTAAATACAACTTATCTATGTCCTACCTGGACAAAAATTCACTTTTAACAAATAAGAAGGTTGATCAATCTTGGAAAGCAGCATTCTTGCTCGAGGGTTATACAATCTTCACCAGTCTATCTGGTCCCTAGCCTCTCGCGTTTCCGATGCAGTACTATGTGGATGTTTAAATAGGTAGTGTCGTTACTCACCGCAGGGGCCAAATTCCTAATGTTTTACTTTCAATATCGCCTCTAATCCGGGATAGTAATGCTCCTTCTCAATATCATTCTGATACTCCTGTTTCAAAATGTTTACTGGATTTCAAGAAGTCAACTATTAAGTCGCCATTCTCCGGCTTGTAACCACTGTGTAATTATATGGCTACCTCGGCATTAGTAAATCGATATTTTACTTTATTGTATCATTTGATAAGGAATCTGAGAAGAAAACGAAGAGCATCATGTTAGAAAAAGATCAAATTCAATTGAGAGCAACGACGAGAATTATTTCATCATCTTGTCATGGCAAGAATAGCTTCACATGAATTGTGGAATTTCTCAAACCATACTGGAAATTCTTAATTTTAGGACTAAAATCTAGGTAATCAGCCCATGCTAAGGGAAAGTCATACTGTGAAGTGTTCATATACTTTGGTTACGAAAAAAGGACGTATCATGTGGAGTCAAGAACACATGATATTCTACTTAACGATTTTGAAGCCTTCCAACTCTTTGACTTTCGATACTTTTTTCATATTCCATTTCGATAGAATGCAATAATGAGATGGAATTTAAATTCCCCTTAGATTTCAAAATTGATGCTATTGCAGCTCCACCAGCACCAACGCCCTCCTTTACAATTCCGGTGTTATACATTCTTAGTCCTTCCTTTCTGGAGAACTCCAAACCTAATTCAATAGACAGAATAGGCACACTTTCGGAGATAGATCTGACTAGATCCGAAATATCGGAGGATTTGTCATTTTTGACGTAAGATGTGGTGCCAATACATATCCTGTTTAGTGGTATTTGAATTGCTTTCAGCAAACATAATACTGCTGTCATTTGTGTGCCTCCTGCTAGCATAACTCTTGTTTTTTGGGATATTGCGCCAGCTGCAATTCCTGCTACCGAAGGTATCATAGGGTCTCCTATCATCGATACCAAATCTAGGGGATCATTACGCAGCTGCAAGATATGATCCTCTAACCCGTGCAAAGCACTAGAAACGACTTCATTTTTTAATTCGTGTGGATTAACAGACATACTGCTACTGACCTTATATTTCGCATCTATACCTAGAGCCGTTAGTACTGCTAAAGCTGTTGTGGTACCGCCAGGTATACTTTCTCCAACAATCAGTATATCATGAGACATGGCAAGTTGAATTCCAAGCATTTTTCCAAATTCAAATGCTCTCTGTACATCAGACCGTTCTAGTGCCCTCTGGTCTCTTATATCGTTCCCGTGCTTGATGCCAAATGAAATGGCAGGCAATTGTGGTTTTATTTTCGATCCCGCATCAACTATCAAAATTGGTATTCGAGATCTTCTTAATGCTGCCCGTGTAATCAGTGCTGGAGTGGGGATACCATCAGGGGTTGCTGGAACACCAGAAATAGATTTACATTGACCATAGTATAAAAATTCAGCATCCGCAGCAGGAGTGCAGGCGATTAATTCAGGATCTGCACCTGCAACTGTAATGCCAGGAATCTGGCTAGTCTCAGTATAAGATGTGACGCACACGAATATGGGATTTTTACCGGTAAAATCAGCTACACATTCTTTATGATCGTAAGAACATTTTGCATCAATATGAATTGAAGACACAATTAATCATCGCTATTAAGATATTTCAAAAATGAATCCTTGGATTTGAAGCCTAACACAGGATTTTTCAGCTTTTCGGCATAAATGGTTGACGTTGGAGTTGGGCCGTAATCGTGACCGGGGTATAGTACCATGGATTCTTTCAAGTTCCGGATCTTGTTGTACAGACTATCGTACATTCCTACAGAATTACTTCCGGGAAGGTCTGTTCTTCCACAATTGCCAACAAACAATGTATCGCCAGTAAGTATTGAATCTTCATCAACTATGAGGCAAATGCTATCGTTAGAATGACCTGGCGTGAACAGAACTTTAACGGATACAGTTCCAATCGTTATAACTTGGCCGTCTTTGACTGCTATGTCCTTGTACGAAGTAGAATTTTCATGCTGAATTATTTTTGCTCCCGTCACAGCGGCTACCTGTTCGTTTCCAAGTATGTGGTCAAAATGTGTATGTGTGTTTAGAATATACTTGGCATTCAATCTATTCGTTTTCAATGTCGAAAATATTTTTTCCAGATCCCATGAGGGATCCACTATTCCAGAGTCCGAAGACTTCTCATCTGCTATTATGTAGGAAAAGTTAGCCATTTGTCCTACAGGGAGTTGAATAATTTTCATGGTTCCGCCCACAGATCAAAGGACGTTATCTTCAGCTTCAATCGGTATCCCAATCATTTCCAGGTGCAAGTGACCAGTATATTCCTGTCTCCCTATTAAACCATTTTTGATTCTGTGGAACGTGACAGTAGCGTCAGCCTTTACACATTTATCATGAGTTATGCCGGTATCAGGGTTAAGTCCAGAAGGAATGTCAACCGATACTACATAGGCCTTGGAATCATTGATTATGTCAATAGCAGAAGAATGTGGATCCCGTATATTTCCCTTAATCCCAGTACCGAAAATTCCGTCTATTATTATGTCTCCGTTTGAAATCTCTTCTGCAGCGGTCTCCAATACTTTGGTCCCGGAGAAGATTCTTATTGACTTCATTTTGTTTATTATCTTCCAATTTGCGCTGCATTCTTCCGTGCTAATTTCGACTGGATTCCCTAAGATGATTACTGTAACATTGGCACCGTAATGCCCTGCAAGATGTCTGGAGGCAACAATTGCGTCACCGCCGTTATTTCCTGTTCCACAAAACGAAACAATGTTCTTACCTGACAAAGAAGATCCCATTTTTGATATAATGAAATCGGCCAATCCGTGTCCTGCATTTTCCATCATGTACGACTTGTGCATTCCTAAGAGGGAATATCCATTGTTTTCGATCTGATACATTTGTCGAGATGAAATGGAGACTTCGTTTGGATTCATACTAGAATCTATCTCACCGGATTCTAAAATAAAAGCTATACGTATCTACGCCAGTTTTGAAGATCATCCTTGGGATAGGAATGGCATGGGATAATCTACAAGACGACATTTTCTTGTTTCGTCTCCTCTTATCTCATACGTTCTTCCATCATAAGTACACCTTATGTTCGGTGGACTTGCATTAGCGTATTTGTCTGCTATTTTATAATACTCTTGTAATTTCCTATTCATGTATGTTTTCTCTCCATTTTGTAGGATTCTCTTTTTTCTCATAAATTTGAACGCGAGGATTGCATGGCTCGTCTTGTAGACTCCAAACATCTTTTTGATCTGAATGCATCTTTCTATCTGGTCAGAGGGCACATAAAGATTGTCGCTGGTTCCGGATTTTGCTTCAATAGACAATAAGATGGAATGTACATTATTGACTGCCACTATATCGGGCAGGTTAGTACTTGACCCTCCAAGGCGGCGTGCATCCCACTTAGTTTTATTAAATTTTTGAACGAGAGTATGTTCAAAGCCATAACCTCTGCTCCGTCGAATATTTGCCAACAGTCCAAAATTTGTATGCCCTACTTTTAGACTTTTTTCGAATTTCTTTGCGGAGGCCGAGAAAATATCGCGAGGTGTAATATGATAATACTCTGACTGTGATAATATCTGACTGCGTACTCGATTACTTGTAAAGAGCGATTATATCGGAGTCAAACAACACACTATGCCATGCTATCAAATGTGATATCAGACTTGGAAAAAATCAACGGGATGTTAATAGATCTAGAAGGAAGACGAGAATCTCTGATCAAAGGCACAAGGGACGTAGTGATTTTATGCGCCAAGGGTATTGTGTCCATTCATAATGGTGATAACATAGAAGCAGAGAAAATGTTTTCACAGGCAAAAGATCTTCTCGCAAATTTTAAAAGCATTGCAAGAATGGATCTAGACAAATATTTGTCCGTGCCAGAACAAGAACTAACCGAAGGGCTATCCCTTCTTTCGATTGTAAAATGCTCTAAAATTCCTAGTATGGGTGATATCGACGTGGATGGTCCTTCTTACGTTCTTGGTCTCTTGGATTGTATTGGCGAAATCAAGCGAATTATTTATGATAAACTTAGAAAAAATAAGGCGGAAGATATCGAGAATCTTTTTAAAATTATGGACGATATCTACGGATCGATATATCCTCTCGCCGTATTTGATAATCTGGTTCCGGGACTTAGGAAAAAATTAGATGTATCAAGACACTTGATAGAAGATGTAAGGTCAATGATGACTGAGGAAGAAAGAAGGAGAGTTGTGATGAATAGAATAGACGCGTTTTCAGAGACTCTCCGTCCCTTCTCAGTCGAGAATAAAAGGCAGAAAAATTGATAAAAAATAACTAAGAATGTCCAAAATGGACTAACGCTTCATCCATATAAGCAAAAAGGACTTTTTGCCATTCGGGAAATCCGTCTGGAACCGAGGGATAATTGTGATAATGATCAACCAACTGCCTATTGACTTTCGCCGTAAATTTTAGGTCCTCTGCTAATCGCTTGTTAATTGCTCCTCTTATGAACATATTGACTTTATCAACCATTCCAAATTCAGGGTGTTCACCATTTGTAATTTTATCTATGTCAAATTTGGACAGAAAATGTTTCATACCATAATTAATTTGATCATTGTTTAAGCCCTGAAGCATCCTGCGAAAAACTTCAAGTCCCGCAGTCTTGTAGCCATAAGCATCGATAAAATGTTTATTGTATTGCCATAGCGAGCTTTCGGAACAATCGCCAGCCTCGATGGCTTGTACCGCATCTTTTCCGGCAATGGTAGCAGCAATTATTGCAGGTCCGATTCCACCGGCATCCAATGGCTTTGGCATCCACGCAGAATCCCCTACCAATATATATCCGTTCGCGACTAAGCAGTCGTTCTGCCTTCTAACGGAGACCTGCCATGTTCCCCATGCGTTTCCGTTATCGGCTTCAGAATCAACGATCTGAGGATGTTTGATGACAGGATTGATTCCTACGTAATCGTCTATTAGTGTTCTAAGATTCTTGTGCGTTCCATTGCTCTTATTAAAAGTATCCAATGCTCGTTGTTGAACTCCCAGGCCAACATTTACCTTATTGAGACCCTTGGGAAAAACCCAAGCATAACCACCCGGAGCCAGTCTTTGATCAAGGTGAATTATGCAGTAGTCAGGATCAAAAAATGTTTCATCCTCGTTCCCTCGTTCAAAGCTATAGATGTATCTGCCTGTGGCTTCTAGATCATCTCTGTCAATCCTTCTCTGGATAGACGATCTTATGGGAAGGTTAGTACGGAGAACTGATGTTACACCAGTACAATCGACGACCACCTTAGATGTCTTTCTAATTGTAGATTTGTTTCCCATATCCTCTCCTTCCACCCCAATAACAGTACCATCTTCTGTCAGAAGATTTCTTAACGCAACGTTATACTTCATTTCTACCCCGAAACTTAGCACGTCTCCGAGTTGTTTTTGAGGTAAGAGTTTTCTGTTGAGAATGTATCCTTCTCCATCAAAAGAAACAGATGTTTCGTGGTCTGGAGAATATGCTACAACTCCCTTGACTGGATGTTCAATTTCAGGCGAGTTCCAACTAATCCCAATTCGTGAAGTCATAAAATCTACACTATTTTTTCCGACGGCATCACCACATATCCATCCTGAAACAGTCTTCTTGCCTAATTCAGGAGGTAAATTTCTGTCAATTACTAGTATTCTTAAAGTCTGATTAGAATAATATGCAGCAGAGCTTGCAACTATCATGCCCGCAAGTCCACCTCCTGCTATTATGATGTCATAATCTGGCGATTTAGATTCCATGTGTTAAGATCAGCTCACAAAATATTTTCTTGTTATTTAAAGCTAAGTAAACGACTAAACGACATGTGTTTGGGCAAGGTCCATGAACTCGCTGGAGTTGTATCAAAATCAGTCGTTAAGAGAATAAGTTCGTCCTCGTTGCTCAAGGTGAAGCAACTTAGTCTTGGAACTTGCTGGTAAAGTATTGGTTTAAGGAATATCCGTTAAAAATTGAGATATGGCCGAATGAAGAGCTATAGACGTAATATTAGGTCAAAACGATTTTTTAATGACGTTAGTTAAATAATCGTATGGAACCATACCCTCGCGGAAACCTTTTGTGCCGAATCCCATGATACCTGATGGCATCGCGTTCGTTCAATCAATTTGGAAAAAGGGATTCCAAACTAAGACAGAAAGTCGAATTAGAAATCCCTAATGACATAATGTTACCAAATATGTGGTACCATTGTACAAAATGGAAGATGGTTCAAGTTATTGATTATGGGACTGATAGCCGGAATTCCTACAATTGTAGGGGCATGGATAGGCGGATTCCTGTACTCTCCTATTGCAACTATAATTTTTCTATCAATAGGGGAAGGCGCAATTTTCCAAGTGGTTTACCAAGTAGGGTCATGGATGTACAAGACTAAGTAATGGCTCAATTATAGTGGGCTTTGCAGTTGGAATGCTAATAATGTACGTAACAGGATTACTAATTTAATTAGTGTTTATGAAATGTTTAATAGGGATACACTGCAAGAAATGGAGGAATCGTTCTGATAAATAGGTTCAATGACATCTCTAGGGAAAAGCGAAATAGATTACATTATATTCGAGACGCAAATAGTGTAAAGAAAGAATATAGTAGGACCGACAGAATGGAGGATTATCTTGAAGTGATTTATGAGCTGGTAGAACAGAAGGGATATGCCACAGCAGTAGATATTTCTAATTATCTTAATGTTAGTTCACCTAGTGTAACCAAGATGATGCAGAGACTTGATGAAAGTGGTTATCTAAATTACGAAAAATACAGAGGCATTAGGCTAACTCATGAAGGTATTCTTATTGCGGAGAGCATTCGTAGCAGACACGGACTTCTGGCTGAATTCTTTAGAATAATTGGGGTAAATGAAGAAGATGCAAACAGCGACGCCGAAGGGATCGAACATCATTTGCATCCCAAAACAATCAACAGGCTAGAAGAGTTCATAAAGATTCTAAAGAAGAATCCTTCACTGTTTGAAAAGGTATGATATAATAAAATCTTCCGTTCCTATCAATTATTGATTGGTTTTTTTCTTCTGGTTTAGTTCCAAAGATAATGCAAGTTCTTTAAACTATTTTGCTCTTAGTTGTATAAATGAACCGGATTGTACGACAAAGCCCAATAAGGCGATCAAAAATAATATCTCTTTACCTTGGTGCAGGATCGACATATTCGTTTGTTCGCTCATTAATTTAATCAACCGACCAATTTCAATGATTATGCAAACATCTTTCCTTTCAGTTTTGATGGGTAGAATGCCAGAGTTGATAATGACATAGATTTAACTATGACCAGTTTGTCTTAGAGATAGTTGATAAATTTTAAATGCGATGATCCATCTAAAGACGAGATGATAAGACAGAAACAGAGAAAATCGCACTACGACAATGAAAAGTCGGAAAGGATGAAGGACTATACCAAAATTAATGATCAGAGTGAACTACTAAAATACATCAAATTGAATTGTCTCAATCTATCCTATTCTGAATTGGCTTTTCCCTAATGGTTCTGTCAATTCCAAATCTACATTCAGATAACTATAGTTTGAACATGAAAATCATCTGTCTTTGAACTAGTGGGTTATGAATCACACAAGCGGTTTAGTAAGTCAGACATTAGGTTCTAATCCCAACTTTTTAGTCCAAGATTTCGCAGTGATTATGATAGTTGCTGCTATAATGTTGGTTGTTACTTTCAAGTTGAAACAGCCGATGGTTATAGGATACCTCCTTGCAGGAATGGTAATAGGGCCTTATACTCCGCCATTCAGATTAATTCATGATATTAACGCTTTGAACGTACTCGCAGAATTAGGAATAATCATGCTAATGTTTGTCATAGGGACAGAATTTCCAATCTCAAAACTCAGATCCGTTGGAAGGACTTCAATTATTGTAGCGCTTGCAGAATCACTAGGAACTCTTACAATAGTATTTTTTGTAGCCCAGACACTGGGGTTTTCACAGTTTGACTCTATGTTTCTAGCATTAGCCATGTCTGTAACAAGCACGGTTGTGACAGTTCGAGTACTTGAAGAGCTTAACATGCTAAGGGAAAAATCTACTGTATTGTTGTTAGGGATATCAATAGTAGAAGATATTGTCGTGATTACCGCCTTAGGTATTTTGCAATCTATCGCGGCGACAAGTAACGTCTCAGTTGTACAGATATCAGTGTCTTTAGCAATCGTGGCAGGATTCATAGGTGGAGTCCTTGTCCTTGGTTCGAAATTCTTGCCACATATCATTGATAAGGTAGCTAAAACCAATGACTATTCAGTACTCCTGATCGTAATTCTTGGATTGGCATTTGGATTATCTTTCGTCAGTATTGAACTTGGATTATCTGTTGTAATAGGGGCGTTCTTGGCTGGCGTCTTGGTCGCTGAATCTGGCAGCGCCGGTATTGCCCGCGTAATAACAGTTCCACTACGGGATGTTTTCGCAGCGTTATTTTTTGTATCTGTAGGTGCGTTAATGGACGTATCTAAAATCCCAATATTTATAATTCCTGCACTCGTTCTCATTGTTACTTCCTTCGTATCAAAGTTGTTGATAATTTACGTCATACTCGTTAGATCAGGGTATGGTAGTACTACGGCGTTACGGACCGGACTAGGAATGTCTTCGGCGAGGGGTGAACTTTCACTGGTAGTTGCCAAGGGCGGTCAAGACGTTGGCGCTATTTCGTCATTCATCTTTCCAATATTGGGTGTAGTAACAGTAGTAACCACTTTCATAACACCTTATATCTTGAGGCTTGGCAGTCGGCTGAAAATAACTTCAAAGGGCCTCGAAGATACTTAAGGCGACAGGAAAGATTTCGGGAAGATGAATACTCATGCGTCTGGAGTCTGGCAATAAACGTAAGCCTTTGAGCGTGTTAGTATATTATGGTTTCTTCCTGAGGATTGCTCATGTTGTTTTTTCTTGGACGCCAAACCGAATATAGAGTGGAGGGAGTGGGATTTGAACCCACGAACCCCTAAGGGACGGGATTTCACATGTCACGCTGATAATATTCATCTTGAGTCCTGCGCGGTTGGCCATGCTTCGCTATCCCTCCTCCACATTCTTGTAATTCCGGACATTATTTCATCCTATCTCTTTCCAAAGCCTCGGAAGCTAACAAGTACGATACAGCTCGATGCTTATTAGTACATCATGTTATTGCGTCGTAGAATTTTTATTATAGACCATAACAAACCATTAGGAACATGAAGATAAACGAATTGCGGGCAGGAATACGTAATGTTAATGTGAGCGGGAGAGTTGAATCACTGGGGGAACCGAGGACGGTCAATCTTAGGACTGGAGGAACGGCTCAAGTTGCCGATGCTGTTATATCCGACGATACTGGTAGGATCAAACTGTCTTTGTGGGATGATCAAATAGGGATGGTGAATGAAGGAGATGAGGTTTCAATTGAAAACGGGTATACCCAAGCATTCCGAGGGGAGAACAGTTTGAACATAGGTAGATATGGCAAGTTAGCGAAGCTTTAAAAATTCCCGTTATAAGGAAGACACACGACGATAGCAAGTATCCTGTATTAGCTGATGTACCCGGTATCCGGCTGTTTTTTTGGAGAAACCTGAGCTCCAACTTCAGTAGTGGGCGGAGCCACTTTATTTGCTATCTGTTGCTCTATTGTTCTTATGAGCATTTCTGTATCCTTAGCTCTCAGTACCATGCTCTCTATGTTAACCTTCAAATTTATTGTGGACATTAAAGCCTCCAATATGTTCTTTGAAGCAATGGCGTCTATGACATAGCCAGAAGTTTCAGCCAAGAGACATACACCTTTCATGTCGAAGAGCTTGGCGATTCCTATCACAAGGCCATTCATTCCAGTAACACTCCCATTGTCAAGATGGGCAATATTTTGGGGAGATAAAGAGTGCAATGTCTCTATATCTGTCGTCATACAATATACTTTGGGTTTCTCAGCAAAAGCGCCAGTAATGTACGCACCAAGTGTAAAAACTTGCCCTGTATTAAACTGAGTCACGATTTTCAGAATTTCTTCAGCTAAGTAGTACTCTGATTCTGGACTGACAGGCTGTGCGTCTCCCGTAACGAAAACAAGATCGTCTTTGTGGGCCTCACAGTGTCTTGAATAGTATAATGAATTTCTGGTTAGCTCCACCGTTCCGTCGGTTCCTATGATTACTCTAGGAGGGAACGATGTACAGTATATGCTGGCAAGGTGTACCGCCTTCAATTCGTGTATCAAATGATCTACAACCATCTTACCTACGTAACCTGTTCCAGGGAACCCACAAATCAGATAAGGTGAGCGCAAATTTGGAAGCTCACTTAAGAATTCAGATCTAATTCCTGATTTAAAATAGGACATATCGTAGTGTTACAATGAAGATTTTAAAGTATTCCTGTCCTTTACCAATAATTACTCGACATACAGAAGACTCGTATCCGCTATTGTGAATAACGGCCAGAGAAAAAGAAACGGATCCTAACAACTGCTAGTAATGCCAAAAATTCAAACAAGACGGACAGAATATCTCCTTAACTAGTTGTCGTCGGCATGCTTCCATTATTAGTACCCGTTGTCGTCGGTATGCTTCCATTATTAGTACCACCATTCATGGACAGATTTCCTCTAGTAACAATAGTGCCTCTTAGCTCTCCGTTAGGGAATTTCGCGGTATATATATTGACGTAAGTTCCATTTTGATTGATTAAATCAATCAAGTCTTTTACGCTCTTTCCTGCTAGTGGTCCTTGAAGAGATGAATTAGTTATAGTTCCTGCCAAGACACCATGAAGCGGGCCCGCTGATGCATTAGATCTAAAAAGGGTGACAAGGATATCGCCGTTCTCTGTTTCGTCTCCTTGATGAATTTCAGCTGCAGTTACCTGATCTATTCCCGTTATGTTAATTTGAAAGTTTAACACGGTTCCATTGCCATGTATCGTTGCCGTGCCTAGCGCTTCACTATAAATTTGGGGCACTTCTGAAAATCCAGATAAATCTGCCAAAGATTCGAGTTCGGCATTAGCGAAACTAGATACAGTTAGTACTGCCAATATTACGATTGAAGCCACCGGCAAGAGAGCGAGATTAAGCTTCATTAGTGTTATGATACTTTACTTTTATAAAAGAATTATGTAGATGAATCCTTAAGTTTGATTTAATAATATCATTCGCGTATCTGCCAAACATAAATCCATAACTGTCAGACAAAGTTGGGAAGACTTTGGACGCTGACATCTCCGCATTTGATCGAGTATTTCAAAACCTTACTATTGAAGAGGATCATGATAGAAAATCACCTATCATTACCATTTATTAGTTTTAACCTAAGTTACTTTTGTCAGCTTTCTTTCCTAGCGACACGTACTTTAAAGAGTCTACCAAACCGTCCGCATATCCAATGGACAATATTGCAAGTTCATTTTTTCCCTGATCCATGAAGTTAATTGCGTCATCAACATAGTACTCGGCATTATCTAATATCTCTACGATTGTTTTGTTATACTCTATTCTAGACGTCTCTTGGCTGCGCATCTGATTTATTTCATCATGAATCATTGGAACATATTTTTTTATCATCCTCGTGGCAATATTATCAAAATAAGCTGTGTTGTCAGAAGGTAAATCCAGGGTTTCTGTTAACTTCATTATTCCCGCTTCTTCAATAAAGTGTAATTTGCCTGGAAAAAGTAGTGAATGGGGTCCTTGCCCATATTCTATTTCTAACAAAGAGCTTACTTTGCCACTTAGTATTCTTTGTTCTTTGGTACCTATGCGAGAAGCGACTATGATGAATGAGTCAACGGTTATGAAGTTGTATCTAAGATCCCTTTCCACTTCCAGCAATCTTAAAATTACTTGCTTGGGATCCAAAAAAAATATAGACTGGTCTTCATTGAATCTATATTCCGTAAGAATGAGCGTGTGACACTTGAGCTGAAGATTAGTACATATAGAATTATAAACACTAATCGCAGAATGCCTTTCCTCCATCATAGTAACAATTTTCCCAATCTTGTAAATCTGAAGACCGCATTCACTGATGAGTGAGGTTACTCCTGATGCTCCATAAACTACTTCGACTTTAACATTTCTATCTATTGCCCTGAGTCTCAATTCCATAAATGTAGTTGCAATCATGGGATCTCCATAACTTAGCAAGGCCACATTTCGGTCCTTGGACTCTTGCAGGATTTCTCTTCCATCTTCAACAAACCATCGTTTAACCGTAATCACTTGTTTATTATTGGACGAAGAAAATAATGACGTTAGGTTTTGTATATCGTCATTGGATATTAACGACGTGAATCTTTCTATATATATTAGATCGCAGTTGGCAAGAATTGCTGCTGCTCTTTGACTCAAGCCCGAGATCCCGTATATACCAATTCCGATGAAGGCTAACATTCTAAATGTGACCTTCAGTTTATTATTTTTGGCTTGTTAACATTTTGCTTTTTGATCTGATGTAATCTTGATATGTGAAATAGTGTCCGACCGAAAACTTCGATACTTGTAAGGTATGACTCTATCTCAATTCTTTCATCCTTTGCATGTGATGCATGTGGTTCACCTGGCCCGTATGTTACTACAGGAATTTTTAAAGAATTACCCAAAACATTCATGTCACCTGTTCCGGTTTTTCTTAACAAGATAGGCCGGGTTCTACACACATCCAAAATAGATAGCGAAAGCGCTCTCACAAGAGGTGAAGAGTGTTCGGCCTCGAATGCTTCGGTCATGTCTTCTATTCTATATGTCAGCTTTACATCCCTTTTTTTAGCCAAATTGTTGATAATCTCGTCAACAACACCAAGTATTTCTTGACATGTCCTGCTGGTTGGTATTCTTATATCTATCGTAGCTTTACATTTTTGCGGAGTAACATTGTGACTGGATCCGCCCGAAATTTCAGTCAAACTGCAAGTGACAGCAGTACTTTTCTTGTTCAAGTCTACATTACCTTCAATTATAATCCTCTTGAGATCATTCCAAATATACTGCATCTCTTCAATGGAATTCATTGCAAGCCAGGGCGCACTTGCATGTGCGCTTTTGCCTACGTCACAAATGAGACGGAGTGCTAACCTGCCCTTATAAGCAACTGTTATATTGCTTATACCACTCGGCTCTCCGAAAATCGCATAGTCTGGGAACAGCTTACTCCTGACAAGTTCTTTCACACCCGTAGCACTTCCCTCCTCATCAACCACACCTGCAAAAATTATGGTTCCCTTCTGTTTAAATTCCGAGGCCGCTAGGAGCATTGAAATAAGAGGTCCTTTCGCGTCAGATGCACCCCTTCCATACATGAATCCTGAATCAATCCTAACAGGTATCTGACCTGGAACAGTATCCATGTGGCCACAAAGAATTATTTTCGGTTCTCCAGACCCCTTTGTTGCAATCACATTTCCCACACTGTCGATGGTAACTCTTTCGAATCCTAAATCGGTCATGCATCTTTCCTTAATCAAATTCGCAAGCTCTCCCTCCGACCTGGAGGGTGTATAGATCTCTACTGAATTTTTGAGTAATTCAACCGCATAAGCTGGAGAGACCAATTCGATCTATTGGTGTTTTTTTAATTTAATGCAATGGTCTATCATTACAGACGGAATATCCACGCCTGTCACTCGTACAGTGTTCTTGAATTCGGTAGTATTATTGACTTCGTGGACAAGCAAACCCTGATCATCACTTTCCATCAAATCTATACCCACTATTTCTGCTTTGACTGCCTTGGCAGCTCGCAGACATATATCTTCTAACTCCTTTGTGATTTCGCAGGACGTTGCCGTGCCACCCAGGGCCATGTTTGTCTTCCATGAACCATCACCTGAATATCGATATATTGCTGCAGCTACAATGTCACCAACAACTATGACTCTTATGTCACGGGGAGGTCTCGTAACATAGTCCTCAAAGTAGTAAACATGATAGAGGGGGTACATGTGTTCCCTATCTTCAATAACTGCTTCTGCCGAGTCTTTGTCCTTTAACAATGCTATCAATCTCCCCCAACTTCCGACAACAGGTTTTATAACCTTTGGGTATCCGCGATCGCCTAATCCTTTTAGAGCCGACTGTTGCGAAAAAGCGCAGAATGCTCTAGGGACATTAATGCCTGCCTTTCTTAATTCCATGTGCGAAAATAACTTATTTCCACAAAAGATTGCTGTCTGTAGAGAATTAATTACTGTTGCTCCCAATCCTTCTATAGCTGCAGTAGAGTGAACGTTATTGTAATAACTCACACATCTTTGAATCATGATTCTATCTGAATATTCCCTATTCTTCTCTAGGTCGATAATAGTGTCTCTGCAGTTCACAATACCAATATCAATCCCCTTCTTCTTTGCGGATTCTATAATTGCCTTTTCTTCCCAACGAAGTTGGTCATATAGAATGAAAAGAGAAGATCCAGTCTTCTCTGTATTCACTCGCCCCAATCCTCTCCAACTGATTGTGCAGGCCTTAAGTCAAACACCGTTCCAGACTTGATAAGCTCGTAGCTGGCCCCACAATCTGGACAAGTCACAATTTCTCCTTCCATTGCATCTTCAACAATCTTTATCTCTCCGTCACATTCTGGACATTTTGTCATTTCCCTAACACCTTTATTTTGATAGGGCATCGTTAAGTATTTTTCTTTCAAGCCTTTCATCCAAATACAATTCTAATATATCGCCCATCCTCAATTCTTTCAACCCTTTGGCCATCTTCTCTGCTTCTGTCTTGGAAGTATCTAAACCAAGAAGTGACAGAAGATAGGCAGCGCCATTCTTGCCAGCAAGTTCTCCAAAAACTATCTTTCTCCTGTTTCCCACGATCTTGGGTTCGAGAATTTCATAGGCCGATGGGTTTCTCAATATAGCAGCCAAGTGGGTACCTGCCTTGTGTTTGTATGCACTATCTCCCACTATGGGTTTTGATTCTGGGGTAGGTATTTCAGTATAATCGCTTATGGTCCTTGATAGATCGCGCAGTAGATGCAGCCTAAAATTATTCGGAACTTTATAGATTAATGTGAGGGCGACAGCAGTTTCTGCAAGTGAAGGTATTCCAGTTCGCTCGCCGAGGCCGTCTATGGTTGTATGGATTTGATCAGCTCCAGCCTCACATCCAGCCAGTGCATTAGCAAGCGCGAGACCTACATCATTATGACAATGGACATCTAGCGAAGATTTGGACAAGTCAATATTCTCACACACCATTCTTACGAGATTAAACATTCCATGTGGTCTCATTATGCCAACAGTATCTGGAATACTGATGCGCTCAATACCACGCGAGTTCATTTCCTTGCACATCTCAATCAAGAAGTTTGGATCAGTTCTGCTCGCATCTTCCATTGTAAAACGTGATTTGAGGCCATGTGATTTTATATGATCTGCAACTTCTAGTGCTCTGATTTTGGCCTCCTCACGGGATATCTTTAGTTTGGCCGAAAGATGTATGTCTGATATACCCATGTACGTGGCTACCCATGTGGCACCAGTGTCTATTGCCACATCCACATCTGATTTGATGGCCCTAACATGGGCCAATATATCTGCCCTTAAATCTTGCTTGATTATCGTCTTAGTTGCTTCAAAATGATCGTGAGATACAACAGGACTTATCTCTATTTGGTCTACACCGAAGGAATCAAGCATCCATGCGATCTGTATTCTCTGTTTAATGGTAAAGGCCACACCAGGATGTTGCTCGCCCTCCCTAAGAGTAGAATCCAGAATTCTTATATTCTTGCCAAATAGCTGAGGCTCGTTAAGCTGGTGCGCAAAATGATTAGGATCATCTGATTTCAGCGACATATTTATACTACAATTAAATTATTTCGTACAAGATATAAATCTTCTCGGCTATTTATTTTTAAGGCTACCGAGAAATCTGCTTATCAACTTAGCGTCCTTAGAATGATTACTGTATTTGTGTCAGATACTCCTTCTATTTTGCGAATCAGGTCAATGCAGTGATTTATCTCCGATATCGATGGAGCCGATATTATGGCCGCGATGTCAAATTGTCCTGTTATTTCATAAACCGTTTTAACACCCTTGACATCCGGTAGTTTTGCTGTGACTGCAGCGGTATCTGCAGACGAGCTGATGGAAAGGAGTGTAATTGCACTAGTTTTTTCACCCGAATCAACTTCTACGGTGAAGCGCTTTATGATCCCTGTGTTAACTAAATTTCTGACTCTTCGTCTTACAGCAGATTCAGATAAACCAATTTCCTTACCTATATCGACAAATGACTTTCTTGAATCACTTTTTAGGATGTTCAGAATTTTCTGGTCTAGGTCAAAACTATTGTTATCAATTACTATGTCTTTTCGCCTCTGTCCCTAAAAGGGAATCCATTATCGACAAGGATTGGTCGACCATGTCCTTATCCATTATTAAAGGGGGAAGTAACCTGATTATGTTTCTTCCGGAATACAACATTAAGAGTCCATTCTTGATACCATCAAATAATAGGTCCCGCACGTCAAATCGCATTTCCATTGCGAGCATCATTCCTAAACCCCTAACTTCTCTGATAATAGGATGGCGCTCTTTAAGCTCAAGTAGCCCGCATTTAAAGTGATTTCCTGTTTCAGCAGCCCTCCTTACCAAATTATCTTCACTGATTACATCTAAGACAGCATTACCGGCTGCGCACGCTATTGGATTGCCAGCAAATGTAGAGGAGTGGTCACCCACCCTCATGGCTTCGGCTACCTCGGGTTTCACAAATGTTACTCCCATAGGGATACCTGCTGCAATTCCTTTGGCAAGGCACATGATGTCAGGTACTGTTTCCCAGTGTTCACCAGCCCACATTTTGCCAGTTCTTCCGAGACCTGTCTGAATCTCATCAAATATTAGTACAACATTTTTTTCATCACAGGTTTTTCTCACTGCCTTAATGAAACCATCTGGAGGCAAAATTACTCCTGTTTCTCCCTGAATCGGCTCCAAAATCACCGTCCCAGTCTTGTCATCAATTGCGTCGATTAGGCTATCTACGTTACCATATGGGATAAATTTAATGTCATTAAGTAAGGGACCAAAAGACTTCTTATACTTCGCATTGTGCGTTACCGATAGAGCACCAAATGTCTTACCATGGTATCCACCATACATAGAAATAATTCCAGGTTTTTGACTGTACTTGCGTGCAAACTTAAGCGCTGCTTCTACCGATTCTGCACCACTGTTGCTAAAAAATATTTTTGTTACACCAGGTGGCGCAATATCAGTAAGCTTTCTCAGAAATCTCAATCGGGAATTGTTATAAACAGACATGTGACAGACCATTATCTTTTTCAGCTGCTCTTCTATTCCAGCAATCACCTTCTTGTTGGAATAGCCTATTAGACCTACACCATAGCCACCCATACAATCGATGTATTTCTTGCCATCTGCATCCCAAATTGTCGCACCATCACCCCTTTCAACTGTAATAGGGAATCTCTGATAAACATTCAGTAGGAAGGAGTCTTCAGTTTCTACATCTGTCATTTAGAGATCACCGTACAATTACTGTGGGCTATTGCAGAAGAGATCGGGTCGGAGACCATTCCTGAAGAAATTATAGCTTCGTTGACACCAAGAGAGAGAGCTTCTGTACATGCAAGAACTTTTTTTTCCATTCCGAAACCAATTTTCGGCAGTATTTGCTTTGCCTCTTCAAGTGACATCTTCTGTACTAGATTATCATCCAAATATAGGCCATTAACATTTGTAAGAAATATTACCTTGTCTGCACCTAAGCTACCTGCGATATAAGCTGCAGCTCTATCTCCGTCAACGTTCAAGAACTCAAATTCTTCACTGAGTGCAACTGGAGAAATGACTGGGACATACCCTTCGCATAATAACAAGTTTAATAATTCTGTTCTTACTGTTTTTATCTTTCCAGTGTAACCACCATCGATTAGCATCTTCCTTCCCTTTTCATTTATGACAGTTAATTTGCTCTTCCTAATTGCTCCCAAAATGTGATTATCTACTCCAGAAAGGCCAACTGCTTTAATATCTTCCTTGAGTAACATTTTGACTATTAGTTTATTTATCTTGCCTGACATAACCATGGTATAGATTTCAGCAGTTTCTTTGTCAGTAAATCTACTTCTGATACCACCCGGAGATACTATAAACCGCTGTTCCTTTCCAAGTTTAGTCGCTATAGATGTTACCTCATTTCCTCCTCCATGAACCAGCAATAACTTTTCGTTCGATGAAATGTTGTGAATATCTTTTATAGCGGACGAGTGCAAATCGTTTACTATGCTACCCCCAATTTTTATGACGATCATACCGGGGTTAATGGTGTGTATCTTAGGCCCTCAACTTCACTAAATCCACTCATAATATTCATATTCTGTACTGCCGAGCCTGCTGCACCTTTCATCAAATTATCAGAAGCTGAAAGCGCTACAACTCTGTTATTGTCTTCATCTAAATCGAATCCTACATCGCAAAAGTTAGACCCTACCACAAATTTCGGATCAGGGAATTTGTATAATCCTTTTTTATCTCTTATTAATCTGATGAATGGTTCACTTTTGTAGGCATCTCTGTAATATTTCCACAACTCTATTTCCGAGACAGGCTCTTTCAAAAAGACATGATTGGTGGTCAATATTCCCCTGACCAAATTTACCGCATGGGGACTCATACTGACCATCACTTTCTTGTGTGCAAGTATTCCCAATTCTTGTTCAATTTCTCCGGTATGTCTGTGCTTGGCAGGTTTGTACGGTCTAATGACTCCATATCGCATAGCATGGTGAGTTCCACTACCTTCCTGAGAGCCAGCACCCGAAGAGCCTATCTTGCTATCAACAATAACATGTTCCGTATCTACCAAGTTATTCTCAATCAAAGGCTTTAGAGCAAGTATTGATGTTACTGCCATACATCCTGGACAGGATACTAGCTTTGATTCCTTTATCTTTTTTCTATATAGTTCTGGAACTCCATAAGTAGACTTTGAGAGCATTTCAGGGAAAGGGTGTTCCCATCCATACCATTTCACATAATCTTTAGAGTTCTTCAATCTAAAATCTGCAGATAAATCAATTATCTTGACACCTCTATCATAAAGCTCTTTAACGATATTAACCGCATTTCCATGTGGAACAGAGACAAAGACAATGTCGCATTTACTTGTTAGCTTGTCAATATCCATAGGTGAGAATGTCAAGTCTATGAAGCTTTTAAGACTTGGATGGACTCTGTGAACATATTCTCCAACATGCAGTCGAGTAGTGACCATGCTTATTTCTATCTTGGGATGCACAACCAATAACCTCAAAAGTTCGCCACCGACGTAGCCAGATGCACCTACGACTCCTACTTTCATAACTATTGAATCCTTTGAAAAAGTCTCGATATAGCATCTTATGAATTTTATTATCTGCAACCATTGTGAACGAGTTCAAAGTGCATCCAAAGTCGAGGAGGCTATTCTTCCAGATGAGTTAGTACCTATCTAGGAGGCTACTTTCTACATTCATGGACCAAGTAATCGATCATGGCCGCGGCAATATCCTGGTCAGAAACCATTGACGCACCTCTAAATTCAACCGTGTTATTGATTTCATGAACCAAGTACCCTCTCTTCGTATCCTCCATCAAGTCAATCCCAAGTATTCCTCCGCCTACGGCTTTTGCGGCTCTTAGCGTGATTTCTTCTAACTCAGGATTCATCTCTACTTGTTCCGCTATTCCACCAGTTGCCACATTTGTAAGCCATTCGTTTTCAGCAGCATGCCGATAAATTGATGCGACAATATTTTCCGCGATGACTATGCACCTTATGTCCCTAGGTGGACGATCTATCTTCTCCTGAATATAATAAATTCGAGAAAGTAGACTTCCAATTTCTTCTCTGCTGTCTATTAACATTTCAGCTGCTGATCTATCTTTAATTTGATAAACTCCTCTTCCCCATGATCCTACGAGGGGTTTGACTACAAGAGGATACCCTAACTTATCCATCAATTGAAGAGCTGAGTTGGAACTAAACGCAAAGCTAGTAAGGGGAGTGGCCACGTCGTGTTTGACTAATGCAAGGGTAGTGAGTAGCTTATTTCCACATATCTCACTGACAGAAAATGGATTGATCACTTTAAACCCTAGAGATTCCAAGCAAGAGGTTATATACAGACCTCTATAGTGACTTACCTCGCGCTGAAAAATGATATCCCCTAACTGAAAGTCTTCTCTCCCTGAATTCGTATTGAAAATTAGAGATTTACCATCAACAAGATTGGATGTAAATCCCTTTTCCTTTATTTTGTTATGCAGTGTCCTTTCTTCGAAACGAATTTTATCGTATATTATGCATACATGCACCATCTATTGTCCCCAGTCTTCGCCGACTGATTCTGCAGGCTTAATCTCGATTATTTCTCCAGTTTTGGAGATTATTTCAAAATCAGCACCACAGTCAGGACAAGTTATGATTTCTCCGACCATCGCGTCTTGGGTCACGGTTATCTGTGCTCCACAGTCCTTACACTCTACGTTCATGTCATTTTCTCACCTTCTTTTGTAGAGTCCTTTGTCTTTAGACTATTTGCAAGAACCGTTTGCATGCCCCATAATTCTACAAAACCCTTGGCCAAACGCTGGTCAAATGTCGATTTAGAAGTGTATGTTGCAAGATCATTACTGTACAACGAATATTCAGATTTTCTTCCAACAACATTCAAAGATCTATTTTGTAGCTTCATCCTTACTTTTCCAGTAACCCTTTTTTGGGTTGCATCTATAAATGTATCCAGATCTTCTCTTAGAGGATCGAACCAAAGTCCGCTATAGGCTAGCCAACTCCACTCCTGCTCAACAGTCTGCTTAAATCTAAATTCAAAATTCGTAAGAACCAGTTTTTCAAGATCCCTGTGCGCTTCAATTATAGCAATGGCCGCTGGAGCTTCGTATATTTCTCGAGACTTGATTCCTACTATTCTATCTTCCACGTGATCAATTATTCCCACACCGTGCCTTCCCACCTTATCATTCAGGTATGTTATCAAGTCAACTAAATTCATTTTTTTACCATCCGCGGATTTTGGAATTCCCTGATGAAATTCAAGTTCAATATATTCAATTGAATTCTCCGCTGTCTTGACTAGGTGTAATGCGTCGTCGGGGATCTCGAACCATGGATCTTCCAGTTCTCCGCCCTCAATAGCTCTACCCCACAAATTTAGATCAATGCTATACTTTTTAGTTTCCTCATCAACGGGTATGTTTTGTTCGTTGGCATACTTGATTTCAATATCTCTAGTCAAATTCATATCCCTTATCGGAGCGACGATCCGAACTTTGGGATCAATTGCACGTAGTGCAAGATCAAATCTTACCTGATCGTTCCCTTTCCCAGTACAGCCGTGGGAAACACATCTAGCCCCTTCCTCGCGTGCGACTTCCATTGTCCTGGAAGCAATGAGCGGACGAGCTAAGGCAGTAGCAAGAGGATACTTTCCTTGATATAGGGCATTGGCTCTAATAGCTTTTGCAACATAATTTTCTACAAAATCAGTTTTAGCGTCTACATACACGTGTTTTATAGCACCTAGTAATTCAGATTTTCGACGTATTGCATCAAAATCATCATCCTGACCGCAATCAATCGTTGCCGTGATAACATCCATGTTATGCTCCGTTTGAAGATACTTAACGCAAACTGATGTGTCAAGACCTCCAGAAAAAGCCAAAACCACCTTGTCTTTCGTCATGGCTAATGCAAGCGATTTCAAACTAAATTTATATTTTTTGGTCGTTAGGGGTGTTTGGCTTTACTGGGAGGAATTTATAATTGCGGTTAAAACACGAAACCTGCGATTTCGTCGGCTTATTTCCTAGATCATTCCAAACTGGGACTTGTTAGTATCTTTTAAATGGCAACGTTGAGTCGGGGGAGGTGTTAAGCAAACGAGATCTTATAATCCCCTGATTTTTGTTGGTTGATTGTGATAATCAAGACGAACTCGCTCTATAGTCGTACTGAGCCTGTTTGCGTTAGAATTTGATTTTACTTTTCACTTTAAAGTTACCATATAAGGGAACTCAGAAATTTGATAGGTTAAATACATTACCACATGGTATATCCTGACTATAGAAGAATTCGCCACAGTTCTGTAATGCATCTAAATGATGTAATTTGTTGCAACGAAGTAGGGAGGATCCACAGTAAGCCAATTGGTCCTATGTGATTTTAAGACAACAACCAGGAATGATAATCGCCGAATATAAATAGACGAGTTTTATGAACAGAATACTCAAAAGCCCTAGCAAAGTCGACTGTCATTCTGGAAATACCTATCGTGTTGATCCGTTAGTGGCCTCCCACCGGGCCTTTTAAGCAAATTTTTCAAAGGAAACCATTAAAAAACAGAATCTCTGATATTTTATATGTCGTTGTACAGAAGATACACCTTAGACGAGATAACAAGGAAGGTATATTCAGAGCTCACCGAAAGTTATGCCGGACTTTCTGGCGTTGAGTTGGCCGCTAGGACGAAAATAAATAGAATGACTTTGGCAAGATACCTGGACTTGATGCTGGCCAAGGGGCTTGTTAGAAAAAAAAAATTGGGGCGTTGAATGTATGGTATTTAGACAAAAACGTCTCTCTACTGGAGTTTCCCGTCAATTACGTTCAGGTTCAGCAGAGGTTTCTAGATTCTTTGCTTTCTGGTAATACTACGGAAGCAAAGAATCTTGTCTATAATCTTATAACTTCTGACGTAACGAAGGAGCACCTTTTAATCGATGTGATATTACCAACATTAAATATTGTCGACAACCTATATAACAGAGGGCGGATTGGGGAAAGCGAGAGGCTCTCTATTCTTACCTTCGCCATGGATCTTGTGGCATTCATCAGATTCATTCCGTATGATGCTCGAAACAAATTAAGGGCGTACTCTTTATGTGTGGCAGGGTCTGAAGACTCGATTCATTTTGCGAAAATCGCCTCAGCTATAATGCACCTTTCTGGTTGGGATTCTACTTTCATCGGAAACGTCGAGCAAAAAATAGATCCTTTCTTTGACATAGATATACAAAGGTACGTATTGAAAACATATGGAAACAGAAACGGACTAGTTCTGATTCTGATTTTCTCGTTCTCAGAGAGCACCTTAAGATTTCTTTGCAATGCACTGAAAAGCTCGAAAGCTAGATTTGCAGGCGATTTTAGACTAATTCTTTTTACTAAGGAAGATCTGTATGATATGGCCCAGACCCTAGGACCTGATTTTATAAGTTCAGATCTTGGTTCTCTTATCAAGTGGATAGAACACGAATACAAGAAAACTTACGGATAGTTTCAAATGAATCAAGTGTGGTCAAAGTCGAGAAAAAATTCCCAATCGAGATCGGTCATAATTTATGGTGGGCCGAAAGGGATTTGGACCCTTGACCTTTCGATTATCAGTCGAACGCTCCACCAAGCTGAGCTATCGGCCCACCAAAATCATTTTTATTGTCGTTATTTATTCTTGTGGATATTTCGAATCAATTTCAGCAATTTCGAATATTCCATCATAGCACAACAATGCATTTAAGAGTCAGAAATGGGAGTGAAGGTAAGAAATACAATTGGAAATCCGCAACGTGGCTATCGTTACAAAATTTAATAATCCTGTGGCCATAGATGCAGGAAGAAAAATTGCGGATTACTTTAGGACAAGGAATGTTCAGGTGTTCTCCGTAAATAATATCGATCATTCCGATGTAATTTTAATTTCTCCTCAAAAAATTAGGGACCTCGATTTGGATTTAGTCTTTGCAGTAGGAGGTGACGGAACAACTCTACGGACATTTAGAATGGTCCCAAATATGACGCCTATTTTCAGCATTAATATTGGTGGTACAAGAGGAATTTTGGCAGAAGTAGGACATTCCGATATCGGCACCCAATTAGAGGCCATTCGTAAAGATGAGTACTTTCTTGATTCTAGGATAAGGCTACAAGCACAATTCGAAGGCAAGACACTTGGTCCTGCATTGAATGATGTAGTAATCACAAGAACTAATTTAACGCGAACCCCATCACTCAGAATAAGTCTTTTAAACGAACATGTTTCTCAAAGAATGGACGGTATAATTATTTCTACGCCTACCGGTTCAACAGGACACTCACTGTCCTTGGACGGACCCATAATTCATGAACAGGTAAAATGTTTGCTAATCCATCCTGTCGCTCCAGTTAACAAAATGCCATGTTTGATTGTAGAACCTCAAGAGATATCCATCACCTCTTCCAATGATTCTAAGTTAGTGATTGACGGACAAGAGGTTTTTGATGTGAAGGCAGAATCTCCTATGACAATCTCACGATATCCATTTGACGGAATGTTTGTGCGACTAAACAAAAGAGGGATACAGCAGGTTGCAAGGCTCGGCTTCTGACATTTTCGTCTTGGATGCAACCGCATTTTATCAGGGATTCCATCTAAGGACTAGTGAGAAGTGTATTACTACCGATCTGATAATTAATGAAGTTTCTCACATAAGAAAAAATATTTCGCTGATGAGTTTCTTGATAGAAGGACAAAAAATTTCGATCCTAGAGCCAAAACAAGAATCTGTTGATCGAGTGAAGACCGTGGCCCGACAAATAGGAGATTCCAAAATTTCTGCGCCTGATATATCAGTAATATCTTTGGCAATTGAGTATGGGGGGACAATAGTGTCAGATGACTATAGAGTTTGCAATTTGGCTCACGTTCTGTGTGTTCCCACCTGGAATCTGGCCAGCTATGGAATAAAAGGGATGAGGAAATGGACCAAGTTTTGCAAGGAGTGTAGAAAGCAGTACTCGTCAAATGCAAGCTCATGTTCTATCTGTGGAAATTCTCTATCAGTCAGATACAGAGAACGTAAACTGAGTGATGGCATGAACTAGAATAAGGTTGAATTCTTGGACGTAAAATATTCACATTATTAAATAACGGGAACCACTGTCCATTGTTAACATAGGAACTTCCTCAAGAATAGCGGTCGATCAGTTTTATCATATTTTTTTTAACACGGAACACATCTTGAACAAAAAAAGGCAGGAAAAAACGTCGGGATATTTCCTAAAGTTAATGTGACCCTGATTGGCCACCTATGATTATTGTGAACAAGATATTGGGTTGGATAGTTTCAAATGAACACGATTTCCTATTGCATTCTCAGGATCGCATATCAACTTGGCCTCATTCCCAATTTTCTTAAGATATGACATGATTACGAGAGCCCAAGGAATTAGCGACTTCTCGGAAGATTCGGATCTTAAAACCAACATATTATACATTTTGTCATATCTTAGATCTCCTTCATAAAATAGTCTCATTGCATAATCTATCAATTGTATCAATTCATGTATGCTGTACTGCATAATTCTTATCCCCGCGTGTTCTAATGCCTTGACTATTGGCGAAAGATCTGAATCTGGTCTAGCTACATGGTCATATATCTGAGTTGCCACTTTTTCTTCAATAGTTCTTGTCAAGCTGAGTGCATTTACAAGTACACGATGATCCAAATCACCAAGATTGCCAACTTTTATTGCTCTTCCCCATCTTTCCTCAAACAACCTGATGTGGCTAGATGCAAAGATGTCAAAGGAATTAAGAATAGCTGCTTTTCCATTGGTCCCGTCAATAGAAATGACTTTGGAAGCGTCTATGGTTAGAATATTGTCATGGATATGGTGAAGTTTCATTTCCAACCCGCTTGGAATTGAATGAATATTGGGATTGTCTGCGCATTCAAATCCTATCAGTAGCCTGACTATGACTCCTCTCGTAATGGCAGAGATGAATGCTTCTTTACATCTAGAAACAACATTCAAGCCCCAAGAATCTACCATTACGTTTATGGACTTTCTGGAAGCCAGAATTAGGTCCTGAATTTTTTCGTCGGCAAAGATTGGATCAAGAATAATGTATTTTTTTTCTTCCATGTTCGATGACCTTCTTCCGTCGTTTTCGATCTTCTTTAGTGCCAGAACAATCCCTTTCATATTTTTTAATCTCTTTTCATGTAGTCTCATAATCTCCATAAATGCCTCTTCTGGAGGGACAGCAGAGGCAGTTAGCGGTTTTCGCTCTGTTATTGTGGAAAGGCCCTTTTTCTCGAGTTTTTTTAGAGTTGTATATATTTTAGTTCGAGGTAAATTAGAATAATAGGCAATTTCACTTGCGCCTAATGTACCTTTTTCAACCAGTGTAATGTATGCCCGAGCTTCGTATTTTGACAGTCCGAATTCCTCGAGATTTCCAACTATATCAAACTCCAATGACGGAGAATAGCTGTTAGTGCGGGCCATGCGGGGAAATCTTAATTAACAGAAGTAAAGTCAGATGTCAAATAGATTATATAAAACTGAAAAAATTGTCGAGCTGTAACTAATCACGCTTCCCCTGCCGTTACTTCAAGTACAAATGCAATTAGGAGATCAAACGTGCAGGTTTAGGAGGCCTTATGGAAAACTTAAGGTCAGATTTCGATGAGGAAGGCCCTCATCTAAAACATTTTCGACCGTTTGCCCCCATATCTATAATTGAATTGGCTGCTAGACGAGTAGATTCTCACATAAAAAGGTTATAAGACGAAGCATTTTGGAGTACGGGGATTTATGAGGGTCTAGTAAATTCTTTATTATCCTATATTAAGGAACATAAGACTGCCCGTTCATCGGTGGGAGTGAAGAAATTAATTCCAACAGAACATCTGTTGCGACACTAAATCAATCTCTAAGGATCTTGCAAAGGGTAATGATCAAATCATAAATCCTGATCGTCTTGCAAGACGAATCAAGGAGTTATGACCTTTTGGCATGGATATTCATAAGAGCATCCCAGCTTACATCCCACGTAATCTATTTCGGATCTGCAAACAGAAAAGCAAATGCAAGTTTCGGACAATCTCATACAATCAATCTCTGTGAATAGAGCAATATGATATAGAATCTTCTCTCATTTAAAATCACTGGAATTGGTTCAATTTATTTTGTTCCTTACACAACATAGATTCACAACATAGTAATTCAAAGTATCAGCAGGAATTCTCAATGAGGGTTGTATTATTATCATGAGTCTCGCTCCACAAGAATTGGAAAATAGCGCTAGTAAGTATGCTGCTGAGGCCATTAGATTAGATTCAGAAGGTTCTAGAGGGATGGCAATTCAAGCATATCAAAGAGCTATTGAGGCGTTGGTAAAGCTCATCCAGATATATCCAGAATACAAATTGAACAAGATTTACATGGAGAGAGCAAGCGCCTACCAAAATAGAGTAAAAGTACTACAAATGACTAACGGCATTGGTGGGGTTCAACCTGAAAAAACAGATCAGCCCCTTCGTAAGACAACAATTTATCCATCAAGTACGCCGGCCAGCAGTACCAATAGGAAAAGAGATGCAGGAACGGAAAGCCTTAGTGCTGAATTTGATGATCTGGTGATGAAAGACAAACCACACGTTTCTTGGGACGAGGTCATAGGACTGGATGATGCAAAACGTGCGATCAGAGAGTCGATCGTATACCCGACAAAGCGAATGGATCTATTTCCATTGGGCTGGCCACGTGGCATTTTGTTGTACGGTCCACCTGGATGTGGCAAAACCTTACTAGCAGCAGCCGCTGCCGCTGAGATAGAGGGTTATTTCATAAATGTTGACGCAGCATCCATGATGAGCAAATGGCTAGGGGAAGCAGAAAAGAATGTTTCAAAACTTTTCAATTTGGCACGCAAGCTTCACGATACTGAAGGTGTTCCAGTTCTTCTTTTCATAGACGAAATAGATTCACTTCTTGGAACAAGAAACAGTGAAGTAGGAGGTGAGGTTAGAGTGAAGAACCAATTTCTTACAGAGATGGATGGAATAAATGACAAATCCAAAGATTCAAAGTTGTATGTAATTGGCGCAACCAATAAACCATGGAGTTTAGAAGCAGGATTCTTGCGACGCTTTCAAAAAAGAATATACGTATCTCTTCCAGATCAGGCATCCAGGATACATCTATTTCGCCAATATACGGAAAGATTAAAGATGGAAAAATCACTGAAATCTGAAGATCTTGCCAAGTTGACTGAAGGGTATAGTGCTAGTGACGTAAAGGATATTTGTCAGTCCGCACAACTTCGAGTAGTCGATGAACTCTTTCAGAGCGGAAAGGCGTTGGAGGAGGAAGCAAACACTAGGTCTATAGCCCCATCAGATTTCAAAGAGATTCTAAAGATGAGAAAACCGAGTGTTAGTATAGATATGATGCGCGCCTATAGTCGCTGGAGTGAACAGTTCAAGGCCCTTTAGATGAATCTCCATTTTTGAATCTTTCAATAGCCTCAGAAATTTTTTCCTGAGCAGATTTTCTGTCTCCCCATCCGGTTACCTTCACATATTTTCCAGGTTCCAGTTCTTTATAGTGTTCAAAAAAGTGTTTGATCTCGTCGAGTAGATAAGATGGAAGGTCATCAATATTCCTAATATTGGAAAATCTTGGATCTATTTTTGAGATAGGGACAGATATTATCTTGGAGTCACTACCTTCTTCATCTTTCGTAAATAGTAGACCAACGGGCACTACTTTTATCATAGACATCGGTACGACTGGCCAATTACCTAGCACTAGGACATCGACCGGATCTCCGTCATCCTCTAATGTGTTTGGTATAAAACCATAATTGCATGGATAATGCATGGCAGTATACAGTTTTCTGTCAACGGAAAGAAATCCCGTAGTGGGATCAAATTCGTATTTGATATTACTCCCCTTTGGAATCTCTATGAGTACGTGAATATTTTCGGGAATACTATTTGACAAATTAGGTTTATCTAAATTCGTAGGTTCAGTCATGTAAAAACCATATTCATCCGCATTTATATTTGAAAGGATTGATTCGCATTAATATTACCAAAGATTGATTTATCCTGGTCTTTACATTTTAGAGCTGTGGAAATTGATAGTTGCAAAAATATGAGACTTGACTTGGTATACCCTCTTTGATTGCTCTCCGCTCAGATTGTCAGGACAATCAGTACAAATAAAAATTGTGGATCCATTAATGGCACTAGCGCATGCTTAGATGGAAGTCTATACTAAGTTTGATCCAAAAAAGATAGAGGGAGATGTTAGGTCGTATCTGGGTGATGTCGACCAAGCCTCTCTACTTAATAATGAAATGTCGAATGTAAATTTTGTTCTGGGATACATCGAAGGCCCTCCGACTTTAAACGGGGAACCACACGTAGGACACCTAAGGGGTAGAATTATCAAGGATATGTGGTATAGGTTCAAGACTTTACAAAAGTACAGAGTGATTTTTAGAGCAGGTTGGGATACCCAGGGTCTCCCGATTGAGTTACAGGCAGAAAAACTTCTAGGGCTTACAGGCAGCAAATCAGAAAACATCAAGAGGGTTGGCGTTGAGAGTATAGTAAATGCCTGTAAGGATCTAATACAGATAAACGCAACTAAATGGATCGAAGTAGATCGTCTTCTCGGGATGTCTTTTGACTATGAAAGAGCATACTGGACGTATAAAGATGAGTATATAGAAAGAGAGTGGAAGTACCTGAAGAAGGCTTGGGATATAGGTATCATGAAGGAGTGGTTCAGGGTGGTAGCATATTGTCCCTCTTGTCAGACTTCTCTGAGCAATGCTGAAGTCAATCAAGGATACAAGAATGTGGAGGATCCGTCGTTCTATTATAAGGTAAGAATGTCAGAAGAAAACGCGTTTTTGATTGTCTGGACAACGATGCCATTCACCTTAATAACTGACGAATTAATTGGTGTAAATCCAGATGCCACCTATGCCTACGTGAATGTTAATGACCAGGTTTGGATTGTGGGACAGGATCGTTTGCAATCACTCATGAGTGAACTTGGAATAGTAAACTATGAATTGACACGTACTGTTTTAGGCAAGTATCTTGAAGGAAGAAGATACATCCATCCGCTTTTACAAATGATACCAGGACTTAAGAAGCTATCCGATGAAAAGAGCATCCATTATGTTGTTGCAGAACAATTTGTTGATATAAGTACTGGAAGCGGATTAGTGCATTTGGCTCCTGCAAATGGGGAAGAGGATTTCGAAGTAGCTACCAAGCGCGGTATTCCGATCTTCGTTCCTATAGACGATAAAGTAGTTTTTACTGAAGAGGCAGGTCTGTTTCGGGACTTGTATGTAAGAGATGCCGATGAAATGGTCGTTAATGCCATGAGGAAAGCTTCTGCGTATGTCAAGGAAGGAAAAATAGTACACCAGTATCCGACATGCTGGAGATCCGGCCACAAAATCGTTTGGTTTGCACGACGAGAATATTTTTACATGATAGACAAGCTTGGCCAAAAACCATTGTCTGCTGCATCCAAGGTAGAATACTTCTTTGATTCGCCCAGAAACAGATTTTTGGAAATTATCAAAGAGAAAGTGCCTTGGTGTATTTCTAGAGAACGTATCTGGGGAACTCCACTACCGATATGGAAGTGTAACTCCTGTGGGAGAAAAGAAGCTCTGTTCTCAAAGTCCGAAATAATTGAAAGAGCAAGTGATCTTCCAGATGGTACCAATTTCGAACTCCATCGACCCTGGATAGATCGAATACAAATTAAGTGTTCTCATTGTGGGAATGTCATGTCTCGTGAACCCTTTGTGCTTGATACCTGGCATAACAGCGGCGCTTCTCCATATGCATCTCTTAGTGACAGTGAATTTGCACATCTGATTCCGGCTGCATTTTTAACAGAAGGAATCGATCAAACCAGAGGGTGGGCTTATACTCTATTAATGGAAAATGTAATTATGCGGAATACGGATCAGGCACCATTCCAGGCTTTCCTCTTTCAAGGACATATGCTTGATGAAAAAGGGAACAAAATGAGCAAGAGCCTGGGAAATGTTATAGACGCTAAAGATCTATTGTCTAAAAACTCTGTAGATTTAGTGCGCTTCTACCTTTTGTGGAAGGCTTCTCCTATAGACTCCCTAAATTTCAGTCTTACCGAATTGGTCGCACGACCATATCAAGTATTGAATACCCTGTACAACCTACACATATATTTACATCAAAACAGTCAATATGATAATTTTGATACAAAGAATATGGACATCGAAAATGTGGTTAAAAGTAAATTATTTGGAATAATCGAAGAATGGATTATCTCAAAATTACAATCGCTCATATCTGCAGTCACGCTGTCCTTTGAAAGATGCAGATTTAATGAAGGCGCAAAGGCAATCGAGTATTTTATAATAAACGATCTAAGTCAGATATATGTTCCCTTTACAAGGGACGATCTGTGGGATGATAGTCCAAATACCTTGGAACGAAGATCAGTGATTTACTCCATTTTAGGTCATGCCCTGAGCCAAGTCGATATATTGATACATCCGCTATGCCCATTTATCAGTAATTATCTACACTTGATGTTCTTCACGACCAAACAATCGCTCTTGATAGAATCTTGGCCAAAAGTAGAGGATTCATTAATAAATCCTAAAGTGGAAACAAATGTTCAAAAAGTGAAGGAAATCGTCTCTCTAGCAAATTCTGCAAGAATGAAGGCAAAAATAAAGAGGAGATGGCCAATAAGTAGGGTTATAGTGGTTATGGAAGATGATGATTTATCAAAGATGGACGGTCTTGCGGAAGTCATGAAAACACAAATGAACACCGATTCTCTAGAGATATTGGCAATACCCGAAATAAAGAATGTTTATGGTAGATTGGCAGGACTATTGAATCACAATTTAGTAAGAATAGTAGCCAAGCTAAAGACAAAGCGAATTGCTCCACTTTTAAAGAACGATCTTCCCAAGGTATTAAGATCTTTTGAGAATGCGGACCAAAGTACAATCATAAAAACTTTGATATCCGAAGGAAAATGCGTGATCAAATATGACGCGAATGATTTTGAGCTATTGAAAGAAGATGTAGAATTATCTTATTCTCCAGCTCCAGGATATTCTATGGCAGAGACAGACACTGGAGACTTCATAGTCATCATAGAAACTATGCGAAACAAGGATCTGCTTACTAAAGGCTTGATCAAAGATCTAGCTAGAAACATACAACAGTTAAGAAAAGAGAAAGGTTATCTGCCCACGGAAGTATTATCATGCGCCTATGTGTCGAACTTGAATGAAGATGAGCTGACTTCTCTTCTAGATTTTAAAGAGAATCTAGCTTATTTGGTAAGAGTAAAATCAGTGAAATTGAGTTTGCAACCGACTGATAAGGAGAATTATAAAGAGGTAGAAATTGATGGAAGACAAGTGTTGGTGTCGATAGAATAGTCATATTAAACTTAATAGAATAAATTTTACAGAATTTTACCAAATAAGTTATGCAGCAAGAAACATCGATTAGATCATAACCTATTGCTACTTTATTATCCCATAACTGTATGTCAATGTTTGTTGTCATCTAAGTATAAATTGTCAAATCATCAACGAACACCGATTGAGAGGCAAGCCCTTGGTATTCGATGCTAAACAGACGACGTTGGACTATTGCCAGCTTAGCTTCTTCAAGAAAATATTATCTGATGTATCTGCTGATACCGTTAAGACGGGCAGACCATTTGAATTGTATCGGAATTCTCTAGAGGTAACTGAATCGAGTCTAGAAGAAGAAATTGCCACAGCTATCGGAGGGCATGTTGTAATCCAAGTTATAAATCACGGTGGGTTTATTCCGCCAATAATCCAGATACAACGTCTTTTTACTCTGGATGAATTTTGTCAATGGATTTACAAGAGAAGCAAGGTGCTATTTTCTGAATGTGTAGAAAACCTACTATACTGCAAACGTGTTGAAGTTTTTAAGAATTAAACAGGCAATTCCAACATCTACTGGATGCTCTGTATATTATTTTCGCCCGCAACTGGACTGACCTAGTTATTGATTGGTCTTTCAATTAAGCCAAAAGTGTCAATCGAATTACGAGAATGTGTTACCTGGATCTGAACTATTTACGAATGCCATCTAATTCGAATAAGTCGGTACCTATTATCGTGAAAGGACCTATTGCAGAAATTTATTGCTGAATTTCGTGCTTCCATCGCACGAGGCATGATGATGATCGAGCTCACATTTCGGCGACTTTTGTAATGTGTAAAAGATAACAAAGAATCTCGTATTATTTTTTACTATACGTAGAAGGTAATCATTAAATTTGATTAATGCAAATCGTTTCGGGATGAACGTATATTCCGAGATGAGACCTTGGGGACGATTCGAAAAATTTAATGAAAATACACCTTGTACCGTTAAACTTCTCTACATAAATCAGGGTTCACGTTTAAGCCTTCAATATCATAACAAAAGAAATGAATTGTGGAGAATTATCAAAGGTAAGGCACTTGTACAAGTTGAGGACAAAGAACTACATTTGAAGGTCGGAGAAGATATATCTATACCCATGGGCGCAAAACACCGAGTAACAGCAGAAGATTCCGACTGCGTGATTCTGGAATTGTCGTTCGGTGAATTCGATGAAAGTGACATAGTCCGAGTTGAGGATGACTATAAGAGGATTTAAGAAGTAGAGCAAGGTATGCTATTACACGTTAATGAAAGATAACAAAATAATAATGCGATCTGGTATCTACAATTAGAACCAGCGTCTTCACACAAAACTAATTATACTTATTCTTCGTCTCTTGCCAACGAAATACAAATAAAGCCCATGCATTGTTCTACCCATCATGAGCGCAAGTAAAAAGCCACACATGAACCTCGTGGTTGTTGGTCATGTGGATAATGGTAAATCCACTATCGTCGGTCATTTGTTGGTCGATATGGGGGTGATCGACCAGAGAACTATAGATGCTTTTGCAAAAGAATCTGAAGCTACTGGAAAGGGAGATACCTTCAAGTATGCTTGGGTGCTTG
>JALZOS010000349.1 GCA_030913755.1 Thermoproteota archaeon
GGTCTACGATCCTATTACGACCGACTACATGAAATTGGTAGTGCTTTCCATACAAATTGGTATAGAACTGTGAATAACTTTTAGCAGCATCAAACGTAACAAAATTAAGTCTTAAGCCGTCAAGGACAATCTTTTTGCCAAAAATATCTACAATTTCGATCCCATAGGATTTTGGCAATCTTTTTACATGTTTAATCATCATGTATACCATAATTAGTAAAAAAGTAATCACAGTAAGCATGACTAGTGCATGCTCAAAACCTCGGACAAAGATCAGAATATAGCTTATCACATTTTGTTCTAACCATTTATATGCAAGACCAAAGGCCATAACAAAAGTACTTGTTATAAAATCAAATAACACTGTGGCCACCTCGTCTCTCTAGACTAATATCAAACAATGAATAACGAACCTGTGACACTATCAAATAATTTGTGTTCAAAGTATTAAAGGTATCCATAAGAGAAGCAATAATAGTCTTCTGTTGGTAGCCCTTCGTATAAATGCCGTGGTAAGAGCATTCAGTATTTTTATTTTACAATATTTTTTTCCGATGGTATTAGGGCTTACAGTCCTAATTCAGATGCCATTAACGGGGAATTTAGATTTCTTCTAAAAGTTGTATATCATATCATAACATATCATATAATATTTCTAATGAACCGTAACGGTCATATAATTAAACATCTATGGTTAGGGTGTGAAAGATGCAAAATTACTCAAAGTATTGGTAGAGCAGAAAGCTTTAGTCAAGGTACTGAAGACCATAGGCCCGGGAAAGGGGTACGCCACGAGAGAATTATTGACCAAGTTGGGAGCGTATGGATATGGACACAAATTACTCCTAAAGGCTGACAAACTTGGGCTGGTGGACAGAAAGACTGTCAAAAACAAGGTCTTTAATACTCTAACCAGTGACGGGAAGAAGATAGTCACGCTTGCAAAGGAAATAGGTGTCTGATGAATTTACCCAACAAGAATGGTGCTAAACTGGTGCATGGATGGTGGTCGTGATGCATTAACTACTTTCTTGATTGCAAAAACCGCAAATCACTGAAAAGTTATCTTGCCCTCTTGTACTTGTGGTGTACTGGTCTGTTTTTCCTGTGGCTCAACCTTAATTGGTTTGCCAAAGTCAAAATTGTGTCTTCCATCATCCTGGAATGAACTACTGCATGCAATGTTATTTTCAGTATATGCTAACCATCTTGTTGCACATAAACGACATGTGAAATCATGCGTCTCCATTATGGTGTACCTCATTTTCTATCTACTGTGTAATAGATTACCTACGCTATAACGTTTCATTAAATTCATGTTTGATAAAGTTGATTGACATACAGTATTAGCGAATTATCTGTGCGATAGATTGTTATTTTTCTTTATTTTTCGGTTGGTCGGCCAGTATCTGGAACATATCCAATAGCCTTGACACAGGTATCACAGTATCGTTCAATGAATGTAGCCCCATCCACATCAAAACATGCTATTTGTGTTGCAACCTTGCCACTGTCAAAACCTGAACTTCCATGATATTCATAGTCATTTCATCGTCTTCTCTATTAGTAGTATAAACAAATCTTAATCGAGCCCGTAGACCTCAAGTACTATACTTGGGATGCTTAAACTTCCTTCATTTGTAGGTGTGAACTCTAATTAGGTAGGGAGAGATTGAAGTTTTAATGTTGAATATGAAATCAGATTTCTGAATATTGATATACTTGCTTTAATTTAATTATTAAGCCGTGGATACCGGAACCATTTGCCCTATCTGTAAGATAAAAATTGCTGAACACTCAGAATTGCAGGATAAAATATGTAGAATGATCACAATAAAGCAATTCGCAAATAACTCTCCAGGTTTTGACATACAGTTTAGACCTTTCTTTGACGATTAGTTTCTAGTCATAAATTGAACAAATGAACTACCTAATACCCTACCATATCTGTAACTATAACTATCTGTTCTTCTTACTACCAAAATATTATCCTGAAGATCAACTTAATATCTAACTTTCACGAAATATATCAATGACAAAACTCTACTGCCATATTTGCAGGGAAGGTGGACGTGAGTGCATGGAGGTGTCATAACGCTCTGAACTGCTTTTTGTGAAATCACATCTAAGATGCCATATGTGTGGAAGACCGCTTGTAGGATAGATTGATTAGGTTTCTAAACCTACCTACACCTTCTTTGTCTATCTTAACAACAAAGTGGACTGAACGGAATTTGCAGCACTTTCTTGAAATTCGTATTGATAGAGATTTTCTATAACCGAACGCAATAGGAAGCGATGAGTATACGAAGTAGAATCAAAACTCAACAGTCGTGGTATTGTCATATTATTAAGAATGAATTGTAGAAAAACCGATATGGATGCAGTATTAGATATCGCAAACAAGACCGACCCAATCTTCTTATAACTCTGGGACTTCATAATTACCTATGAGATTACGTGATAGAGAGGAGATTTATGCCTCTATTCTTAGCACTGCTGGGTCCGGTGGTGGAGCGAGATTGACCAAGATAATGTTCAGTTCATATCTTACACACACACAGGTACTTCAATATTCAAAGACTCTAGTCGAAAGTGGTTTTTTGGAATATGACAAAATCGATAAAATATTTAGGACCACTCCCACCGGATTCAAATTCCTGGAATTGCATAATGAAATGAGTGAAATAATTAAGAATCAAGAAGAACTTGAACCTTTGAAGGTATAAAAGATTGTTAAAATAAAAATAGGAAAGGATTAGACAGCCCCATTTGTTCGTTCAGTGTAGTTTGTTTACCGTGTCAAGACTTTTGTACTAATGTATCTCCAGGGATATCTTTCACCCTTCTTACCCACAAGCTTACCCATTTGATAGGATAGTTCGAGGAATCCCAAAGTAGGTAGGAAGCCTGCCATCAACCAACCAATCATTTCGATTAATTCCATACCGAGATATTATCGGCTTCAGATTATAAGATCTGGTAAGCTACCCTTCTGATTAATAATAATCAATTGTCTTCATTCAGCTCTGAACCAACTACAGAACCGTCCAAAGACAATACAGCCAGTGAAGACAATAAGAACCAAGATAATAAAGATAATACCGGCAGCTCGAATAAGGACAATAATGGCAGTTCCAAACAGTGAAGCGCCGACTTTATCTTTTTTCTATTCGTTATGGATTGAATTCAAGCGCATTAAAGATCATCTCGAATCTCATCTCTTTGTCGCCAAATGGAGCAAGCACAATAATTTATCAGTAAACTTAACAGTAAACGCATATAGGATCTTCCTCCATGTAACGCGTAAGTAGGATGTTCCTCTGTAATTCTCATGTCAAGTTATATACTAGGTTGAGCAGATTCTATAATTGTATACTATGGGTTGCTGTCAGCTTGATTTCATCTTTTCTTATTCTTTCTTCTACGG
>JALZOS010000351.1 GCA_030913755.1 Thermoproteota archaeon
TGATTCCCTCTGAACAACTAAAGAAAGAAATAAACCAAGTAGTCGATGCAGGGATATCTGGAGCTGGCTGCAAAAACCTTGTCCATACTGACGATAGAAAAGTAGATTGTATCAAGTCAGGAGACAAGGTATTTTGGTTTGTGTCGGAGGTGGTCATGCCTAAAAATCAAGATGCCAACAATACGTCTGGCATTGGACTATCTATTGCTAACGGAACATTAGGGTACAAGTCAGTGTATGAACATACTACGAGTCCAAAAACATTTACTCCTGAGGAACAGGCGGCAATAGACACGAGATGCAACGTACTTGGAAATAATTATTCGTCGTTATCAGTTGCAGACCGTGGATGGTTCCTCGCTAATTGCTGATCCAATGTTTACGTGGCGGCCAAGTACAAGAACGTGATTTGGTCGGACACAGAGAACTAAGAAAACTTAGGAACTAGTACAGTTCTCGTCGATCCATATCCATTTTCCGGTTTCGCTTAAATTCAGAACGGAAATGTGTGCGATTCTGCACGGTACTGCCATTAGGATAGTAGTATGTAATTCCTCTTTCGTATGTAACTAAAACAGATGCGAAATATTGTCTGCCATATAATAAACAGCTATTTATGGTTAAATTTTTAAACTTATCATGTGAATATTTACGATTTGCAAATTATGGAAATTGTCCTCATCCCATTTTTTTACTCCTCCCAGTGTCTTAAGTTCGATCAGTAAAAATATTAAAGATTGCCTTCCCATACCTAATTCGATTATGGCTTGGTGAAAATTGGAGACTTCGAAAGTGATGAAAAGAAGAAACGGACAACAAAGAAGGGGATATTGGTAACAATCCTCATAGTTGCAGCTATTGTCGCTACGAGCTTTCTCGTGTACTTGATCCCTTAGTAGACACGTATAGGTAATTTAACAATCTCATTTAATAGCATACATTTCCAGCAAGGAAAGCATAAGCAAATGAAATGGTAGTGGTTTGACAGAACTCCGTAAAGTATAGTAAATCTCTACAGCAAGAATATGTTTGCATCTAACGCCTCTGTATGTATGGTCAGGACATTCACAAATCCAGTCTTGCTTCCCCATCTTGATATGATAGAATCCCTTTCCCGATTGTGAGATAACTCTATACGCTTTATGATAGATTCGTCTGACACCCCCTCTTAGTGTTTGCTATTATGTCGGCTTTCTCTTGTCTGCTCAGGATCTGTTTGCTCATACTAATGGACATTAGTATTATAATACTAAGTATTATATTAATATTATGCTCAGCAATAAGATTTATATACTAATCCACATACTAATTACTAGTAGTATGCCAATAAAATACACCGTAACCATAACTTCGGTGGGAACCAGTTCGGTCATAGTAGTACCTAGACCTGTTCTGGATGGTTTCAATCTGAAGAAAGGACAGAGGTTAGAGATGATAATAAAAGATGATGGGATCTACATTCCGCTAAAGGATGCTAATACTGTAAGAGGTTCAAAACTTAAGGAAGAGGTCGTTAAGGGATGACAGGAAAAACTGTCATACATGAAAAATCACTAGATTATGTTACCGCGTATGCAGACGGTATCATCTTTGAATATGGTAACAACGGGGTTAGTAGGTTGATATTTTATCAAAAAGAACCCCAAATAAGTGAAGATGGTAAGGAATTTGACAGAACCGAAGAGATAAAACGACTAAAATTTGAAGTAAGAATTCCTCAAATTGCTCTTGGAAATATAAGTCAAAATGTACAATACAGACAAGGACTTCAGGACAAGACATTGAAACTTGTTGAAGATACTAAGGATGAAAAAATAATAAGCGAGTTTTTTAACTTATCGAAAGAAATGTCAGAGGTATTATATGATTCAGATTTCTTTGTATCCGACTCACCAAATGTTAGAGTTACAGTCAATCAATGACAAATTGCAATCACTGATTGGAAGAGTATTAAAAAAAGTTAAGGATGAGAATAATGGAAAACATACTTAAATGTGAAAATTGCGGCGAATGGTTGATATCCGAAGAATCTGCAAATCACATATGCCATAGCAGATTTGATACAATGTTGTTTGATAGCGATGGTACATTCTCTTTTGATGGTAAAAATTGGTATAGGTGGATACCCGACGACTTTTTACAGGGAGATAAAAACAATGATAACCGCCGAGGACTTGACAGAACCTTGGTAGTCGTAAGACTAAAATATCACTAGTGATATTACTAGTGATATGATATCGAATTGGATTGCGAGGGTTGGAAGTGTAATACCAAGAGGATTTTCTCGTCATTATGTTTTAGCATTATTAAAAGAGCAACCAATGACGGGAAAGGAAATAATAGATAAAGCCATTTTGCAAAGTGACGGAAAGTGGAAACCGTCACCAGGCTTAATTTATCCAATGTTGGGTAGGTTACTAGAAGAAGGACTAATAAGTGAAACCGACAGTGGGAAATATCGCATCACGCTAAAAGGATTGGAAATAGTAGATGTTGATTCAGTACGTGGTATAATGCAAAAACAACTAGATGTAATGCTTAGGGTGGGGAATGTTGGTAAATTTATGACAATGGATCTAATCGACCGAATGTCGACCTTAGGGTCTACATTAAGCTCAAACCTCGATAAGATGACTGTACAGGAACGTGACAAGTATAAGCAATTCCTCTTGAGCGAAATCAAGAAGTTACAAGAACAAGAAAAGCTAAAAAACGAATAAAAGTAATGTGAGCAATATACTTACTAAGCGTTTAGGATTTGTGTGAAATTTAATGATAGGTAATTATTCGGAAAGAATCAATCACCTGGTAGCGCGAATGAAAGTAATGGAAGAGGATATTGACAAGGAGATAGAGTTGCTTAAACAATATTATGTTGAGGCTGGTAATTTAATGTCAGAATCCCAAAACTACTTCCTCAATGGAATTCAGGCCGGTCCTATAGCCAAGTCGTACCTGCTTACAAGAAGGGGAATAGAAGTCATGGGGGAAGAAGTCATACCGATACCTTCGTTCATTGACAGTGTAATTCGCTTTGCTAATTATCCAAAGAGAAAGATTGAGGTGTTAGTGGCCCTGGCAAAACATCTAGAAAAAATCGATGAATTTCGGACGTACTAGATAGTGAAATCGTGTTGGAGGAAAAGGAGTCTGAGGAATAATGGTTATCGAGGGACCACTTTTTGTCTGTTATTACACAGTTACTTAATATCCTGTAAAGCTACGTTCTACCCTACCTGTTATTCCAGGTATAATACTTTCAATCCCGTTTATCAGGAAGGTTACGCACAGAATTAGTGCCACCATAAAGAAGCCAAACAACGTGGCCATAATCATGACCGCGACGATTCATTGACAGCGTCTATATCCCTACCATGCCTACTCTGGTAGCCTTTGATCTGCATCTAAATGATATCCCACCTATAACTTTTATGATACCAATAATCAGTAATGCAATTGATAATATTAATCAAGACTATAGCAATCGAACCGCCGAACTCAGACGTGGCTAATGCGGTAATGACCAAAATAACAGCTAATGCTTCCAATCTACACTCGCCGCGCTCTGGACAGACCTGGCAGCTACCAACTATGGCTACAGCGACCGTTCTAATCCTATTACTGGCAACGTTATGGCAAGTAAGAGTGCCAACAAAAATAATCTTGTTCTTCCTTTGGGAGGTAAGTTTTCGTGATTGACAACTAGATGCACTATTACGAAAATGTAG
>JALZOS010000385.1 GCA_030913755.1 Thermoproteota archaeon
CAAGATGAGATTTAAGCCACATATTGTCAACGATCAATTCTGCTCATCTTTCCACCATTTGTATGATATACAATCTATACGTATTCGTATTTAATTACCATGTGTATCAGAGCCGCGTAAAACTGAATCTCCTATTTTGAGTACCTATTAAGCAATAAGGACGTAAAATTATACAATGGGCGTAAAATTTTGGTTTTTTTTCCAATCTGGTACGAGTTGCCCCTCATTACTTGGGATTACTGTGTTGGAAGGTTCAACTCAATCTAGACTCAGCCGTTATCAAGGGCTGTACTATAAATGCTATCACAGTTGGACGGCCTTTCTTTTTGTCCGGTGGCCCCCAAGTGGGACATGCAACTATAACAAAGACAGATATCAGCGATTATCGGGGCCTTGGGATTGTCGCTGCTACTTCTCCTTCAACCCTAACAGTCTCACGCAGCAAGATAGTGGCCGCTGAAAATTTAGATGTCGCCGGTCAGATCGGGATCCTAGTTGGCCTTGGTGCTAAGGGGACAATTACTCATAACAAAGTTAGCGGAAATCTTTGTCCGCCCGTGCCTGATTGTGGGCCGGATTTTTTTAATCAACTTCAAGCATTTGGAATTACTTTTGATAGTGGAGCAGGCTTAGTAGTCTCCAATAATGATGTATATAATAATGACGTGGGTATTGGCGTGTTTGGAAATGGCGGTAAAACTGACAAAATCACTCACAATAAACTGACAGACAACCCTTTCTTTGGCCTGATGATAGTTGATGGTAATCATACAGTTTCCTTTACCAAAATCTCGGGAGGAGACGTTGGAGTAGCAGCAATAGCTACTGCCGTTAATACAGTCGCTACGCTAGATCATATTAAAATCGTTGATGCGACAACTCCTCTGCAAGAACTTTCATGTTGTGGATTTACTGCAGAAATAGTCACTATCCCCCCTAATTCGTTCCAAACTGCACAAGTTAAATCTGCTCAGCAATCTAGTGAAGTTCAAGAACTTATAAAGAAAAAGTTTGGAGAGAAAGAAGATACCAGTATCTCGAGTTCGCCAGTCAATCCATTTTAGAGATCTCCTCTTATCGGATCCCTGGGTTGCGTAGCTATGGTCCTTTAAAATCTACAACGGAATAGAAGGCATTCTTGCCCGAATGATCGAAGTTAAAATTTGGCGTTGAAATATTCATTATCTTAGTTTTTGCAGCCTCTGCTAGTTTCCATATGAATCCCTTAGGAAGCTGTATTTTTGTATCCTGCTCTTCTCCAGTAACTGGATTCACAAAATTTTCTAGCTTGACATCCAGTATGTCAGGAATTGAAAAGCTACTCCTCTTTCCGTTAATATCTACATATATGTCCGATAACTGGGGTTCAAGAATAAACTTAAACGTGGGAGCAAATAACGCAAATGGTCCATCGCCTTTTGCTTGACCAGAAAAGATAGATACGATAGCATTTTTCTGTCCTTCAGTTATGTTCTTTGTTAAGAACAATTGACAGGTCCCGTTCCCTTCATGAATAGCTTTGGGCCATGAAAGTGCGTCAACTACGTCTAAACCACCTAACGTCGTGCTTCCATAACTTCCAGACCTGATGTGATATAAAATCAGAGTACGGCAAAAGCCATATGTTGGGAAGCCATTGAAATTGCACGGACAACCATAGTCACAGTTACAGGTTTCTACATAATCAGCTTCAAAACGCCAATCAGGAATCGCATTTAAAGTTGTGGTCATAAAAGAATCTTAATTTGTTATGATTTAAGTATTTTTCATGACGCCAAGCCAACACACAAGAAGAAGTTAAAGCAAGATTTATCAAACATTAAGGATCCTGAACTAAGAAGAGAGATAGCAAAAGGTGCAAAGCTTATTTCATACCAAGAATCATGATCTCGACTTAAAGTAACACACTTTATTTTAATTTAAGTTGTTGTTTTAAACCAGTGCTATTTACTCGAAGTATTCACAATTGCCCGTTTTCATATCTCCTTCCTGTGGATCAAAGTCTAGAATCTCGTCAATGCCATCACCGCAGTCGAAATAATCTGACCCCGACCCTCCCATCAGGTCATCATGTCCACTACCGGCGAATAGTTTATCGTTACCTCCTTCTCCAAATAAGTTGTCGCTTCCGGAACCGCCTGTCATTGTATCAGAATTAACTGTTCCTACAAGGTTATTATCCTCACTGGTACCTACTATCAGATCAGCAGATGAAAATTACAGAATAAAACTATCTGCCAATATGTATACTCCTAGCC
>JALZOS010000386.1 GCA_030913755.1 Thermoproteota archaeon
GCCTTATCTCAGCTGTTGCGGGGCTCGTTTCACCAAGGACATACTCGCACCGGTTTCTTTAAACGTATTTGCTTGACAAGTGTTTATATGGATCAAAGATTTCACGACAAACGAAATAGCGGACAAAAGATTTATCAAAGACAGTATGGAGTTCTTCTGAATGATAGATACGCGGTACTTTGCTTTGATAGTTATAGGAGCCGCGCTGGCTTCTTTAATAGTACTGGGAGCGACTGGCTTTATTCCTGTCGATGGACTGAATGAAAAATACAGAGCAAAATTATCAGGAAAGAACGAGGTCCCGAAAGTCAATTCAACTGCCAAAGGAACAGCGAGTTTTAAAGCTAAAAAGGTCAACCTAACTTGGAAGATCAATATTACTGGATTAACTAACGCAACAGGTGCTCAACTTTACCTGGGAAATAAAAGCGTCAAAGGAGATATTATTGTCGACCTCATGAAATCAAGCAACCGATCTCAGACTCCACTCGGAATATTAATGAACGGAAAGATTTCTGCTTCTGACTTACAAGGGCCCCTGCAAGGAAAGACGGTTAAGGATCTAAAATCCGCCATGAATAATTCACAAACGTACGTTAATGTTCTTACAAGCGAGCACCCAGACGGAGAAATTAGAGGTACAGTAAAGATCTCGCTCCCAAAAAATCAGACCAAGAATGCCTTGAATACGACAGGTGCGAGTGCGGACAATATTACACAGGTTCAAAAATAGCCATGGCGTCATGTTTTGGCCACTCCCAAAAATGGGAAGATTGACATCCTCATTCTTACCCGTATGGAAATAATCATTCAAGTTTAAGTAATTAACCTTTTGATTTCAGAGTAATCCATCAGTTTATTGACGAGACTCTTCTGTTCGTCGTCTGAGATCCCAGGATATGATCTTATCGTGTCTAGCATGCTCAATTCTGAAGAGTCCTTAAACTCCAGCCATAAACCGGTGGATTGAGACTTGTCTCTTTACAAGTTGCTAATTTTGAATTGATATTCTACATGATGTGCAAATAGCCAGAGAAACGCGATGTGGATCAAATTGGTGACTAGATCTATATTGCAGGAAATGCAGCATAAGTAAAATTGTTTGATATTATATCACATTCAAATCACTGCTATTCAGGACGCAAGATCAGTTTTTTCTGTCAAGTATTTGAATTCTGGAGTTTCTTGTATCAGTAACATAAATTTGGCCCTTACTATCTATGGCAATATCTTCAGGTTGGTTTAGTTGTTCTGGGCCTTTGCCGAAACTTCCCCAACCTGCCAAATAATTCCCTTTAGTATCGAACATTTGAACTCGAGCATTTATTTTGTCTATAACGTATACATAATTGTTGTTGTTGTCAACTGCAATACCCGGTGCGGTTTCGGAGAATTGTCCTGTGCCGTTTCCAAAAGATCCCCACTGCCTGACAAAAGAATCGTTACTATCAAATACTTGAACCCTGTGATTTTTCATATCAGTCACGTAGACATTATCATTATCTGAATCAATAGCTATACCATGAGGGCCATCGAACTCGCCTGGTCCTGTACCTTTCGATCCGATGGTTTCAATAAATGTGCCATTGGAATAGAACTTTAGAATCTGGTTTCCATTCCTGTCTGTCAGGTATGCGATTCCGATCGAATTTACTGCGATTTGGTGCGGTCCTCTTAAGGTGTCACGGCCGCCGGTCCCGTTGTATCCCCATTTTGTGATAAATGTGCCATTGGAATCGAATTTTTGAACCCTATGATTTTTCAATTCTACGGTATATACGAACTTACCTTCAGGGTCTACTGTAACGTCATGCAAACCGAAGAATTGGCCGTCGTTGGCCCCAGCAGAGCCCCAGCTTGTATTAAAAGTTCCATTTGGATAAAATTTCTGTATACGCTTATTCCCTGTATCTCCAACGTAAATGTTACCAAAACGGTCTACCGCAAGGCTATGCGGAGAACTGAATTCCCCATTCCCAGAACCTTTGGATCCGAGCTGTTGTTTGTATGTTATTTCTGGTTCTTGAGAATAAACGTTGCAACAGCTGCTTGCAATACTTTGATAGAATAATATGTCAAATACGACAATAATAGCGACATAAAATAATATTTTCTTGCGCATGTTTGTATAATCTTCTAAATGTATATCTAAAAATAAATGTATACCCTCTATAACATTTCTCATGACCGGAGACGATCCAAATAATTCGCTGTTTAATAAATCAGAATTTCATTAAATTAAAAATATAAGTGAATTAGATAGATGCAAAAAATATGAAACCAATAATATTGCTCTTATATGCATTCTTGGTCATAGTCTTGCGACTCTAAAATAGGCCAAATTGTGGGCTATGCAGCTTCTGATCCCAGCTTCTACAGGATCGCAAGCAGCTTAAAATTTATATCTTTTTCTATTTATAATTTCCAGCGTAATAATCCACTTTACTCACCCTTCTTTTTGATATGTCTATTCCTTAGTCTATCGCCTAGAAGCTATGCCTAATAATCTTTAGTTTAGGGCAACTTGGAGACTAGTGATTCAACGATAGATTGCTTACACTGGATCATTACAAACGCGATTGTCAGTCAAATATACACCATTATCAATACTAGTGACAATCTAATAATAATATGATCTAGACGTTGGAAAGAAATGGGTTTCAGGAATTGCGATTGGACATATACTGGACATAAGTCCAGTCCTGACTTTAGGTACTATAAATAGGTCCTCGTCTTGTTCTTCAGTTTTACGCGGCTCTGATACACATGGTAATTAAATACGAATACGTATAGATTGTATATCATACAAATGGTGGAAAGATGAGCAGAATTGATCGTTGACAATATGTGGCTTAAATCTCATCTTG
>JALZOS010000394.1 GCA_030913755.1 Thermoproteota archaeon
AACGATAGAACATCCGGCAAATATGCTCCTATTGACAAGAGCGATTTTTGTCAATTAAATCACTAGTTCACTTTTTATGTATTCACTAAGGGCCCACTAGTAATTAAATAAAGCACATTTAACTCAATCCTGTACTTTGACAAGTACATACAAGGCAAGTCAAATATAATCAATTGTGGAGAAACGTTACTCTCATTTACGGTTGGGTTAGCGCCTCCCTGAACGTTTTGACTGTATCCACGCCGAGTTTGCAATATTCTCTTGTATTATCGGCAATCTGTTGGATGGAATCCATATTTGCCAAAACTAAATTATTTGCTAAATTAGTAGAGGCGAGTGCATTATCTACGAAATTATCCACCATTTGAATATAAACTTCGCTCATTATGCTTGGCGACATCCACGGAGTCCAGTATAATGCATAAGTTTGTTCCATGTATGGCATCCACGCCAATTGGGTGGACATTGCTTCCTTTTGAAGATGAACTAATTCATAACCAATTGCTTTTGTAGTCTGGATGGCATGTTCCTGCGAGTCTCCTATAGCCTTTACAAAGCGTGAAACCTCCCTTTGTGCCTCATTTGTTGTCTTAGTGATATTCTTTATAAATTCTTCAAGCACCTTATCCAGTTCTTTTTCTTGTTGGTCTTGTAGTGTTGATTTTTCTTCTACAGATTCCGTTAATTGCTCTGCTACATTCTTTGCTTCGTTCCTCGTTCTCTCATTCGGAGCTAACTTTGCTATGGTTTCTGCTTCTGCTAATGCCTTTTGTTCATCTATAAATTTGCTATTGTCAAGTTGATTTTTTTTAAATGACATTAATAGTAATACAGCATCATCATAGATAACTCTTCCTCCTGGACTTTACTTATAATAAGAAACGATAGTGTAGTGTCTGGGTCAAGCAGTATCCTTAGGGAGTAATTAGATGAAATGTTGGCAATGTGGTATTACAATATATGACGTTTATTAACCTGAAAGAGCAGAATTCTTCAACGACAGTCGACGAAATTTGTGTTATATACGCCATTGTTTCCTATCGATAGTAAATTAATCCGAACACTTTACTACTGATTAATATAAGGTTAAATAGGATGGTGTATACTATAAAGTAATGGTAAATGAATTCGCAGTAAAATCAAAAGTGGATACTAAGAGCAATACTGAACAATATTTAGAGAATGCAGGAGATAAGATTAAAGCTGGTGCAAAAGCAGTGGCTAACAAGATTGCAGATCCAAATAAAGATCTCGAAAATTGCAGATCCAAATAGAGAAAAAATAAAAGAAAAAGTCGATTAGCGTTTTCCTACTTTTTGATGTATACTACTAGGGGAAAACGTAATTAATTCTGTAACGGAACCAAAGGAGTTTGGGATATTATCTGAATTGGACGCTCCAGAGATATTATATAGAAAGACAACTTTGAGATGGGCAATAGCTTTTAAATCAATACTTAAGACTTGATCATAGAATATTGGTTCCCAATGATTCCGAATAAAGATGTGACTGAAAGGTCCTCAGAGGCTATTCCAATCATCCATGTGAGTGTTGTATAACTAGGAATAAATAGAGACCTATACGCTCATAGTTTGCCTATGTTTCTACGGCATCTTAAAACCTTATTAGATTCATTATGATAGGTAATGCATGGACTATAAAGAAATTTATTCCAAAGTATTAAACATTGAACCTAAAACCAGAATGGTTACCGTATGTGATAATGATGGAAAGATTGTATTCTCCGAACACAGGGAAGGGGTTACCAATCTACTTACCCATGAAGAAAGTAAACGGTCCCTTGAAATGGCTGTGAATGCATGGAAAACGCGAAGCCAACTAGCAAATAAAATAGGAAAAGGAAAATACGTTTTAGCTGAATACGAAAAGGTAAAGAGAATTACAGCCCCCCTAGATGAGAATCATCTCCTGTACATTACAACAGAAGTTAGCGCAGATCATGACAAGATTTTGAAAGCTATCGTGAAGTAATAAGGAAGCGATATCTTAGCAACCTAAATTCAACTAAATTCAACCCTTGACAGTTGGGTATATACTATAACAATGTTCTCTGGTGTACCCGGTTTCATAAAGATATAGGAATTCTTGGAGCTTCTTATGGCTTTTGAAAAAGGTATTGGTCTATGTGAAATCTACAAATATAATAAGAAAGACTTCTTTCTGTTCTTAATATGTTTTTATTTTATTCTTCAGCTCGAAAGCGAAAAACCAATAAGAATGCAATGTTTCTTAATTAACTACTACAGAATTTTTTTAGCAAGTATCGAAGATAAGATAATGAATGTGTAAGATTACATTACACAAACACGAATCTTTGTTCATTGATGAGACTGAGTTTTGATTTCAAATCTTTCTATTACACCACCTTATAATTTAAATATTTAAGTTATATGTTGATTCTCAATTATGAGAACATAAGTTTTTGGATGTGTTCGGTTGATGGACTTAGTCAAACAACCGGCTCTGCATCCGTTCACTGTTTAAGTTGGTGCGATCTAGTTGTTCCGTATTTTGAATGCCGGTCTTTCTTGATACTGCGGTACACCCTACGAATGTA
>JALZOS010000401.1 GCA_030913755.1 Thermoproteota archaeon
CACGATAACAGTTTCTGAAACTATTGCGGCTGAAATAAGACGGTCAGGAGACACTACCAAAGTATTTATTGTACCTAATTTTCCTATGAAAAAAGAGATAGTAGACCTACAAACTCCTAAATTTCATAAGGAATTGACGTCTGTGTATGCAGGTATTGAACCTAAGAACAATAATAAAATAGTCCATCGGAATATGGAAGGGTTTGTCGATATATTCAATCGAGATAAAGACGTTGGATCTTTAACCATGATAGGAATTGAAGACCCATTTCGTGATAACTCTTATTCCTCTAGAGAAAGGGCTACCATGGTAACATACAGAGGATTACTCCCACGACATCTAATGTATCAAGAAATGCAAAATAGCTCTATCGGATTAGTACCGTTTAAAAGACATTGGTCTCACAAATATATCAGTCCTAACAAAGCATATGAATATGCCCATGCAGGTCTCTTAGTTATGTGTACCTCATCGTTAATTACAATAAAAAATATCCTGAATGAATATTGTATTACATTTGAAGACTACGATGATATGATATCACAGCTGAGATACTGCAAGGACAACATTGAAAAAATCTATGAAAACAGAATAAGAGTATATAGGTTTGCAAGAGAGAATCTTTTATGGGAAAAGTATGAGCAAAATATTTTTGACGCTTATAAAATAGCTTAGCGAGAAAAAGGATTTAATCAGTAGCTGATTCGATGTTACATAAGCCATAATAACAGCGTTTAATTACTATACAGAAGAATAAATTGTTAGGCATAGAACAATCGGATTGTATGTTTTACATATATGGGACCAAGCTGGTGTAGCTTACATTATAGCAAAATTTCAGAGAATGAATGGTCATGAAAGCAAAGTTATCAGGATTAAAAATGCTGACAAGTACAGTATCGACCAATACTATAGAAACTATGGACTATTTGTGACTGCTGACGAGCTTGTTTGCAAATCAGTAGAAGAAGCGAAAGGAGCAGATGTAATTCATATTCATAGTATAGCAGAAATGGCAATTAATATTCGAAAGATTTACAGAAAATCCAAGATCATTATCCTTCACTATCACGGGACCGATATTCGAGGTTTTTGCGGAGATAAAGTAAAAGATTCCTATTTACGAAATATTCTAAGGCCTAAAAAAATCCTTAGAAAAATACTCAGAAAACGTATGCATATCAAGGCGCAAAGATCAGCAGACAGAGTGATAGTATCAACACCTGATTTGATTCATCAAGTAAAGGGATCAATTTTTTTGCATAATCCTATCGATACTGATCATTTTAACCGAAAATTGAATGTAGCAAGATCAATTAATGAACGGGGCGTACTAATAAATAGCGAGGTCACCAATGTCGAGCTGGCCATGGATTATTGTAGACGTAAAGGAGTTAATCTTAATATAGACATCTACGATAGAACTAAGAATCCTATAAACTATAAGGATTTTCCAAATTTTTTGCAGAAGTATGATGTATACGTTGATTTGAGATTTGTTGATCGTAAATTACTCGGAAATCTTAGTAAGACTGCTTTGGAAGCGCTATCATGTGGTCTAAGAGTATTGAACTATAACCTGGAGTATATAGATAAGTTGCCTCTGGAACACTACCCCATGAATGTGACGACTAGGTTGTCATCTATTTATTCCCAGAAAAGGAACAAGTCAGAACTGGCCAAACTCGTATTAGAACTATTCATGCTTGATATAGTATGTGGATTTTATTTTTTATTGAAGAAACTGTGGAGTTCTAAAAAAGTCTGATATATCTTTTCCAGACTATAATCGATTTGTCAAGTAGATGAACCTTTTTAGCTCCCTTAATTCTCAACATCGCCGAATGATTAAACTACCCTTAACGACTAGCCTTATCGTTTATGCAGTCTTCCAAAAAAATATAAAACACATTATTTTTTCAACAATAACGTCAGTCGTATTCTTAACGTTTTTTACTTAATCTTCGGATAGGTTAACAATTTCTATTCGCCAAAATGAACAACTTTCTTATATTGCCACGCTTGTTTCTTTCATTGCAATAGGGATTATGTTAGCTGGGTACCATTTTTCTTCCCAGGTCCATGCCATTGAGATCGTCTCCCTTAAAACCTCTAACATCAGTACCATGATAGTGGAGAACAATTTTTTTGCTGTCCGAAATTTTCGGTAAACTTCTAGAAATATGTCAGATCTACTACGAACGTGGATCAGATCGGCACATTCTGCTTCCGATAAGCATGTTTTTACAAAATCCAAACGATCTATCTTGGTACAATACTTTTTATAAAATTCATATATACCGTATTTGTCACTCGCGCCGACTATAAGCACCTTTGACTCATGACCGACAAGGGTTTGATATTTTGCCAGAGTACATTGTACACCGGCTTGATCCGAAATGTGAAGAATTCGCACAAAATATTCACCTCGACTACGCTTGCAAACATATGTGTTCCACATTATATCTCGTTGTCAAGCCATATTAGCATTACAATCGCATTTTTGCATATTTTTATATTAACAGTCAAAGGATACATACTTGCATTTGAAAATTCTGCATTTATCACATGAATCTTTACCGGATTGGAGAGTTGAAAAATCAGCAATAACTGGAGCGCGTATTGGACATGAAGTTCTATTTGCAGGAAGAAAAATCTCAGAGAATTATGATAGAAACACATTCACAAAAATATATGAAATGAATTGGACTGCAAAAGCCAGATATGGAATTCCCGTATACTGGCGTTCTGTTAAAAAACAATTTGAAAAAGCCATAAGAGATGCAAGACCAGACGTAGTACATGCTCATAACATCTTTTCAGCTAAATTAGTGTCAGAATTTGGAATACCTTTTGTGTATGATGATCATGAATATTGGTCAAAGTCATCTGAAGTATTAAACGAAATTGAGGATCAAAATTCAGAAACTTACTCACTGCGAAACTCAAAATTTATAGATTATTTTATGAATAAATTAAAAAGAACAAAAAGAAGATACGTTAACCAAAAAGTAATCAAACTATGGACAAAATGGGAAAAGGAATTAGTTACGTCTTGTCCTACAATCACAGTATCTGAAAAAATTGCGGAGGAATTAAGGCTAATTGGTAATACTACTAATATGGTATTTGTAGTTCCAAACTTCCCTTTACAATCAGAAGTTAAGGATATTAAAACACCAACAAGGCATATTGGTTTGTCATCTGTTTATGCAGGAGG
>JALZOS010000157.1 GCA_030913755.1 Thermoproteota archaeon
GAAATAGCATTCTCAGGACTAGAATACATATAGCATTTATTCTAATCATCACGTGTGTAGATATGTATAATTCATTAGTGCTCTCGGCGGGAGTTGTTTGATTCATTGTCTGGTTCATACCCTAACAAAAACCATAATTTCATAATTTCAGATGAAGAGATATCCCTTGAAACTAGATCTGAAAGTTACTGTGTATGTATAGTAGATATGGTAGATTCAAGTAGAATTATTTCCAGAATCAGTGATCCAAAGAGAATCATGCGATATTACTCTATCTTTCTAAACTCGATGGCAGCGATTGCTAGAGGCTACGGTGCTATGATCATCAAGAATGTTGGGGATAGTTTAATTTACTATTTCCCCAAAACAGCCGATGTAACTAAATCGTCAGGCTTCAAAGGTGTAATAGAATCTGCAATCACAATGATATGGGCTCACAAGGTAATCAATGCAAAACTTTCCGAGGAAAAGCTTCCTTTAGTTGACTATAGGATCAGTGCTGATTACGGTAGAGTTGAAATTGCCAAGTCATCTTCATCTATGTCAGAGGATTTGTTCGGAGCTACAATCAACATATGCTCTAAGATAAATACGAAAGCTGCTCCAAACGGACTAGTAATAGGGGGTGATCTATACCGCGTCTTAAAGTTGTTTCCAGATATATTAAATGCCTATTCCTTTAGGGAAAAAGGAGAATATTCGAGTGGATTGAACAAATCTTACCCTCTCTACGAGATGAAGAGCAAACTCGAGCTTATTCCTAATTTGGTAGCTCCTTTATCATCCGATAGATCTTCAGACATGCTTTCAGCAAATTGTCCTAATATCATGATTGTAGAAGATCAACCAGATTTAGCCTTCACTTACAACTCTATATTGACTGAAGAGGGGTGGAATGTAAAGATCTTTACTGATTCAGAGGATGCATTGAAACATTATGCAGAAATTCATTCCTGTCCTTACGATCTGGTCATATTGGATATTAGGATGCCCAAACTCAATGGAATACAGCTTTTCTATAGATTAAAATCCATAACTTTAGACGCGAAGATAATGTTCCTATCTGCCCTAGACGCGGCGGAAGAACTCGTAAGCATACTTCCAGGAATAGGCCATGATGACATTATCAAAAAACCAGTTCGTAATGCGGAACTTGTAGCACGTATAGCTGAGAAATTAAAACGACCCAACTAGAGGCTTTGGTTGAGCAATATGGTGAAGCATTCAGTCAGCTACTAGCATGTTCCTGTGGAGAATTGATTATGTCATTTAGTCTTCTTATGAGTTGATCTGATTTGATTGGTTTTTGAATAAAATACTGTTCCCCCAAGACTTCACCTAATAGATTTCGAGCTTTTCTAAGAGCCTCATAAAACATTTCACTTGCTGTTAGAAAACATATTTTCGCTTTTGGGTCTTTTTGTCTAATGCGATCATAAAGCTCAAACCCATTCATCTTCGGCATTTTGATGTCCAAAACTACACACTCATAATAATTTGATTTATAGGTATCAGCTACTAGAACGGGATCATTAGAAGAATCTACTTGAAAACCATTATCTTCTAAAACACTTTCTATTGCATAAGTTATGTCTGGCTCATTATCGACTAACAATATTCTCTTTTCTTGGGTTGGTTTCTCACTGCTCATGTGATCAAGACTCCGATAACTCTAAGGGCAAAGTGAAATAAAAAGTACTTCCTTTTCCATCAGCATTATTTTCAGCCCAAATTCTGCCGCCATGTGATTCCACGATTTTCTTTGATATGTACAGTCCAAGTCCTGTTCCTATATGTTCCGACTTTGTAGCAAATTTTGAGAATAATCTAGGATATATTTCCGGATCAATACCAGTACCAGAGTCCCTAACCACTATCATCACTTGATTCTCGTTATCAGGCTTAAGGATCACAGTTATGTTTCCTTCCTTTGTAAATTTTAGAGCATTATTCAATAGATTTGTGATGACTTGAACTAGTCTTCCCTTATCCGCCTTGACTAATGTGAAATTTGCCAAGTTCTCAAATTTTATTTCCACGTTGTTCCGATTCTCATTGTTTCTCTTAAAATCCTCAACTACAGAACTTATGATTTGACCGAGATCCAATTGTTCAATTCGAAGCTTAAGGTCTTGAGTCTCAATCTTTGTAACATCCAAAATGTCTTCTGTAAGTTGGAACAGTCTGTAAGCATTCCTCAGAATGACCTGTACCATTTCCTCAATTTTTTTGCTTCCATTCTGTATTACCTGTTTCCCTCCGGTAGC